>NZ_RAWF01000108.1:0-30846 GCF_003612075.1 Corallococcus sp. CA041A | reverse complement strand
GGCGTGAGCGGGGTGGGCGCCGTCTGGGGGGCGCCCACCTGGTCCAGGGACTCGCGGTTGCTCACGGAGAAGCGCACCAGGGCGCGGAGGATGCGGTTGCGCTTCACGTTGCCCAGCACCTCGCGCAGGTCGTCGTAGACGGTGGGGTCGTTGACGAGCGCGCCCAGGGTGCCGTCGCCCTTGGCCACGGTGGCGGTGATGGTCTTGATGTCCGCGGCGGCGCTGCCCAGGTCCGCGAACATGCCCTTGGCGTCGCCGTAGACGAGTTGGTGCACGGCGCCGTTGGGGCTCTTCTTCGCGTCCTCCAGCAGGCCCGCGAGCTGGCCGGCGGCCGCGCCCAGCTCACGCATGGCCACCGCGCCGTCCTGCCCGTAGATGAGCGCGTGCGCGGTGCCGTCGCCGCGGCGGACCTCGGCCAGGATGGCCTCCACGTGGCCCAGGGCGCCGTCCATGCGCTTCGCGGCGCCGGACGCGTTGGCGAGCAGCGTGTTCACCTCCTGGCCCGTGCGCGGGTCATAGATGAGCGCGTGCAGGGCGCCGTTGCCCTTCTCCACCTCCTCTATGATTTTGCGCAGCGAGGCGATGCTCCGGGCCAGGTCCCGCGACAGGTCCGGGTTCGAGTAGGCCTTCACGGCGTCCTTGAGGGACTCGCTGATTTCGACGGAGTTCTCCATCACGCGGCTGGCGCTGGACATGAGACTGGACAGGTCCCCGCCGCTGCTGGACTGGATGACGCCGCCGGGCTCCACGGCGGGCTTGTCCGCGCTGCCCAGGGAGATGTCCACCGCCTTGTCGCCCAGGACGCCCATGCTGGTGAGGCGGGCCACGGAGTCCGCGCGGATGCGGCTGGCGTAGGCGCTGGCCACCTGGAGCTCCACCTGCAGGCGGCTGTCCTTCAGGTCCTGGGAGAAGGACACGCTGTTCACGCGGCCCACCTTCAGGCCGCCAATCCACACAGGGGACTGGTCGCTCAGGCCGTCCACGCTCGGGAAGTAGGTGTGGAAGATGACCTGGCGCTGGAAGAGGTTGGACTCGCGGCCGATGAAGAAGACGACGACGCCTGCCACGGCGAGGCCAACGGCGACGAAGAGGCCTGCTCGCACGGCCAGGCGTTTCTCCTTCGAGGTCGACGTGAAGAGACTCATGGTGTTCCCCGGGGGTTCAACTCCAGGCGGCGCGCGTCGATGAAGGCGCGCACCTCCGGCACCTGGGAGCGGCGCATCTCCTCCGGGGTGCCTACCTGGACGATCTTCCGGTTGGCCAGCATGGCCATCCGGTCCGCCAGCACGAAGGCACTCACCATGTCGTGCGTGACGACAATGGAAGTGGCGCCCAGGCGCTGCTTCATCGACTCAATCAACTCGTTGATGGTCTGCGTGGTGACGGGGTCCAGGCCCGTCGTGGGCTCGTCCCAGAGGATGACCTCCGGCTCCGTGGCGATGGCGCGCGCCAGGCCCACGCGCTTGCGCATGCCGCCGGACAAGTCCGACGGCATCAGCTTCTCCGTGTTGGGCAGGTCCACCAGCTCCAGCTTCTCCGCCACGCGCTTCTGGATTTCCGCGCGGGACATGGTGGGGAAGTGTTCGCGCAGCGGGTACGCCACGTTGTCCGCCACGCTGAGCGAGTCGAACAGCGCCGCGCCCTGGAACACCATGGCCACGTGCTTGCGGACCTCCAGGAACTGCGCCTCGGAGAACTTCGCCAGGTCGTAGCCTTCGAACAGGATGCTGCCGCCGTCCGGGTGCAGCAGGCCGATGAGGCACTTGAGCAGCACGCTCTTGCCCACGCCGGAGCCGCCCAGCACCACCAGCGTCTCCCCGGCGCGCACGTCCAGGTCCACGCCGTCGTAGATGCGCTTGGGTCCGAACTGCTTCATGAGCCCGTCGAAGCGGATGAGCTCCTCGCCCGGCGTGGGCTTGCGGAAGCTGAACGGGACAGCGGGGTCTTGGTGGTGGTGGCGGGCCTTGCGCATGGTGCGGGCGGCTTCAGAAGTAGAGCGTGATTTTCGTGATGAAGAAGTCCGCCAGGCACACGGTGACGGAGGTGATGGCCACCGTCTGCGTGGTGGCGCGGCCCACGCCCTCCGTGCCGCCCTCCACCGCCAGCCCCTTGAAGCAGCCGACCAGGCCGATGATGAGCCCGAACACGGCGCCCTTGATGACGCCGGAGACGAAGTCGCCCATCAGCACCGCGTCCAGCGCACCCTGGAAGAACTGGTCCAGGGAGATGCCGTACTGGGAACGCACCACCAGCGCGCCGCCCACCAGGCCCACCACGTCCGAGAACACGGTGAGCACCGGCATCACGATGAGGCACGCGAACACGCGCGGAACCACCAGCTTGCGCAACGGATCCGCGCCCAGCGCGCGGATGGCGTCCACCTGCTCCGTCACGGTCATGGAGCCCAGCTCCGCGGCGATGCCGGACCCGATGCGCGCACCCACCGTGAGGGCGGTGAGCACGGGGGCCAGCTCCCGGAACAGCGTGAGGATGACCACGCGGCCCACGGTGTACTGCACGCCGAAGCGCGCGAGGAAGTAGCCGAACTGGAGCGAGATGACGAGCCCGGCGAACGTCGCGGTGAGCAGCGCGATGGGCAGCGAGCGCACGCCCAGGGATTCGGTGTGGAAGACGAGGCCGGCCCAGTCGTAGGGCGGGCGCACGGCGCGGCTGAACACCTGGCCCGTCATGACGGACAGGGCGCCCAGGGACTCCATGCGCTCGCGCAGGCGCTCCTTGAGGCTGGCGCCTCCGGAGAAGAGCTTCCCCTCGGGCATCATCGCTGGCGCTCCGCGCGGAAGCCCTGGAAGAGGCTTTCGAAGTCCGCCATGCGCGCGTCGGCGGCGCCCACGGGGGCGACGTAGCTGAAGTCGAAGACGCAGTTGTCCTTCTTCACCACCACGAGCTCCAGGGACACGGGCACGCCGTCGAGCTTCGCGACGTAGCGGCTTCGCAGGGCCTCGCGGTCGTCCAGGGTGAAGGTGCGCTGGCCCAGGTCCTGGCGCTCGGTGAAGCCCATGAGCAGGTGCTTCGTGAGGACCTGGAGGGACGGGTCGTCATGGTCCCGGCACGTGGAGTTGGTGGCGATGACACGGCCGGTGTCGCCGCGCTCCACGAAGGCCAGGTCGTTGTCGTCGAAGCCGCGGCGCTCCCAGACGTCGTTGGACAGCGGGCCGACGCGGTACTTCACGTCGGACTTCCGGAGCACCGAGTCCTCGAACGTCGCGCGGTGGCACCCCGCGAGGAGGGCGGACAGCACGAGCGTCAGCAGCAAACGCGACATGGCACCATTTCGTTCGTCCCGGGTCCGCCCGGTGGGACGGCGGGCATGGTCATGGTGCACGCCCGGCAGGTCCGCAAGAACTTCGTCGGAGCGAACGTCGACTCACGGACTCGCGCCTGCCGAGGGCCCGGCACCCCGAACGGGCTCCGGGCGACAGGTGCGCACGCGTTCGTGGGAACACGAAGGAGACCGGGGCCAGGCGTCGTCTATTCCGGAGGAGGTACCGGGGTCGCTCTCCCGCCGTGTCCCCGGTCGGACTGGGGGAGTCGGGGTGCATGGGGACAAGAGGAGGTCCCATGTTCAGCCGGGAGCCGGGGATTCTCCCGAGGAGGATTCGATGGACGGCGGACTGGCGATATTCGGATTCGGGTTGTTCCTGCTGTCGATTGCCAACCTGTACGCGCGCACTTCGTACTGGCTGGCGTGGCCGCTCCTGGCGCTCTCCATGCTGGCGATGGGGATGGCGTTCAGCGAGTCGAAGCGCCTGCGCGACGTGTCGCTGGGGGTGGCGGCGGCGCTGGGGGTGTTGTTCATCGTCGCGTTGGCGACGAGCACCGTGTGGTGGCTGACGATGGCGGTGTTCCTGTTCGCGGTGGCGTTCGGGCTGCTCTGGGCGGAGTTCCGCTTCGAGTACTTCGGGCACGTGACGCGGCAGGAATTGCCCCACCATCCGCGCCGGTCGGTGCACTGGCCCTGGCACCGGCGGCGGGTGCACTAGGGTTGTGACGGAGGCTCGGTGGCCACCTGTCCCGCGTGGACGGTGAGCCAGAGGGAGTCACTGGCGGCGGCGGCTCGGACGAGCCCCGCGTCGGTGGTGGTGAGGAAGACCTGCGCGCCGCTCCGGGCGAGGTAGCCCATGAGATAGGCATTGCGCTCGGGGTCCAGCTCGCTGGAGACGTCATCCAGCAGCAGCAGGGGGAGGAAGCCCATGGCGGCCTCCAGGTTTTCAATCTCGGCAATCTTCCAACCCAGCACCAAAGCGCGCTGCTGGCCCTGGCTCGCATAGGCGCGAGCGCTGCGGCCGCCCAGCGTCACGGACACGTCGTCCACATGCGGGCCCACGGAGGTGAAGCCGCGGTCCAGGTCACGGCGCAGGCGCGCGGAGAGGGCTTCGCGCAGGGCGGAGGCGAGGGCGGCCTCGTCGGCGTGGGCGAAGTCGGCGCCGAGGTGCGCGGGGTGGTAGCCGTAGACGGCGGGGTCCACGGTGCGGCCGATGGACGCGAAGGTGGCCTGGGCGCGGGGCGCGAGCTCGGCCATCAGCGAGCGGCGGCGGGCGTAGAGGCGTGCGCCCGCGCGGGCGAGGGTCTCGTCGTAAGCGTCGAGGTACGCGGCGTCGACGGTGGCGCCGTCACGGAGCAGGCGGTTGCGGTTCTTGAGGGCGCGGGCGTACTCGCGGCTTTCCCGGAGGAAGGCGGGGAAGCGGTTGAAGACGGCGCGGTCGAGGAACGCGCGGCGGGAGTCGGGGCCGCCCTTGATGACCTCCAGGTCATCAGGGGTGAAGGCGACGACGGAGACACCGCCGAAGTAGTCCTCGAGGCTGGCGGCCTTCTTGCCGTCCACGAGGGCCTGGCGGGTGCCGCCGCCGACCTCGACGGAGATTTCGCGCTCGGCGCCCTTGAGGAGGAAGCGGCCGGTGACGCGAGCGGCCTGGGAGCCCCAGCGCACGAGTTCGGAGAGGCGTCCGGCGCGGAGGGGCTTGAGGGTGGCGAGGAAGTAGAGCGCCTCCAGGAGGTTGGTCTTCCCCTGCCCGTTCTGGCCCACGGCGATGGTCGAGTGGGGGCTGGGTGCGAGCTGCACCGCCGGGAGGTTGCGGAAGTCCTGGACCTGGAGCGAGAGGAGGCGCACAGCGTCACCGTGAAGGGGCCGACCTTCGTACTACAGATGCGGCGGCCGGCGGGGCGCGGGATTCAGCGGGTGACGCTCGGTTGGTGGGGGCGGGTGGAAGCGCGCGGCTTCAGGCTGAGCCCTGCATCCGCTCCAGCGTGGAGATTTCCTGGAGTGTCTGTTGGTAGGCCTCCCGGGGCAGCACCTTCTGAATCCGCTCGAAGAAGTGCCTGGCCTCCTTCAGGACCTCGGCAACAAGGACGGCGAGTTCTACGGATGCCTCGCGAACGTCTCCCCCGATGACGACACGCATCGTCGCATGCCCACCGACCCCATCGGGTGTGATGCTCAGTTCGATGGGTTGATCGGGGAAGAAGGTCTGGAACGTTTCCCCCCTTTGAAGGTCGGCCACTCCTCCAACGAGATAGGCCCACAGCTGATCGATGTAGTCCCACTCCTGGCGGGTCAACATCGAGCGCCCACCCATGGAGAATTCCATCGCGCCCTCGATGTAGTCCTCGTCGGGGATGGGGCCGACGAAGGCATCGATTGGTACGAAGACCTCTCCTTGCCTGAAGTAGGTGGCGATCTGGACCATGCGTCTTGCTTCACCTATCGGGGGTAGAACTGACCGACTCGGCCCTGGTTGAGTCCCAGGACGTACTCTACTCCATCGACAGTCCCCCTCAGTTGGTACATCCCGCGTGTTCCTCGCCCGACCATCCGCGCCCGGTTCTGCTGAAGGACCGCCTCGATGGCACGAATCACGTCCTCGAAGCCCATCTTCGCGCCAAAGAAACTCTGCGCCTCTTTCGTCGTCCCATCCCAATACCGGGGGTGATGCCGCTCGAGGATGTGCTGGAGCCCTTTCTTGTCGAGAAGGAACGTCTCTGCGCCCGCCTGGAATCGCTTCCCCGAGAAGTCCTTGAGGTCGTTCACCACACGCTCGGGTGGCGCGACCTTCAAGCCGCTTCCGCCCCCTGGCTCCGCCGAGGCAAGGACATACAGCCCTCCAACACCTGTCCCCACCGCGTGGGCCATCCGTCCCACTGGAATCGCGACGCGCTCCATCACCAGCGCCCCCTCGCCGGTGAGGGACAGCACGGGGAGCATGGCGTCCGCGCCTCCCATCGCCGTGGTCAGAGCGCCAGTGGAGCCCTTCGCGACACCTCCTCCGGCATAGAGCGCCGTCAACAGCTTCGCGACTGCCCTGACCTGCTCTCCTCGCGTCATGAAGGTGAAGCGCTCCAGGTACTCGGGCGAGGAAGCGACGAGGGCGGCGATGCCCTCTGGCAGGTGTTGAAGAGCCAGGAGGCTGTCCGTTGGAGCGGTGAGGAACTTCCCGATGGACATGGCCAGTTCGAAGAACGCGTCCCCGGCGCCGTCCAGTGAGCGGCCGAGGATGTCCGCGTCGTCGTACACCTCCACGACGAACCCATTGAACACGGGCTGGAGCTGCTCACCCGTCGGCCGGAACACGCCACCGGTGTTGACGTAGAAGCGCCCCAGCTCGAAGCCCAGCGCGACGAAGGCTCCGTCCTTCCACTCCACCGGCCCCACGCGTTGCTGCGTACGCCCGTTGATGACCCACGCGAGATAGCCGTCGGGCCTCAACACCGCGAGCCGTTCGAGGCGGGTCGTCCGGCGCAAGAGCTCTTCCCGCGACACGCTGCTGCCCTCCAGCACCTCACGCAGCAGCAGGCTCGCGCCCATGCGAGGCGGGAAGTTGCCCAGGGTCACGGGCTTCTTCAGCAACACCGACAACAATCGCGCGGCCTGCGTTGGCGTCAGCGCGGACGCACGCAGGGGCAGTTCGTCCCAGGGGGCCAGCCCCGCGAGCATCAACAAACGCTCGAAGGCATCAGCCTCCTCGGTGCCGTGAAGGACGGCCCGCGCGGCGACCTGGCTCCGTGTGCTCCGTGCGGCTTCCGTGTCCAGGGAGCGCTCGGCGTGATGACGACGCAATGGCGCGCCTCCCGAGCCCTGATTGAAGACGCTGGGGTGCCTGGACGGCGGCCTTGTGGAAACACAGCCCGTGACGAGCAGGACCGCGCTCAGCAGCAGCACCTCAGCGCGCATTGTCGACTCCCACACCCAGCGAGGCATAGGCACCCGGACGCAGCGCCCCGTCCGCCTCCGGGAACAACAGCGTCCCTCCCTGTCCCAGCGCGTACAGCCTGCCTGCGAAGCGCCAGCGCAGGTCTCCGGACACGAGGACACGGGCCCCCGGCTGGCCCAGGCCCATTCCCAGCACGCTCGCGGCGAGTTCCAGGTTCCGATCGAAGAGCTGGAGCGCGAGGCGTCCGTCCGTGTCCACGCGCCCCCAGGTGAAGACCTCCACCGCCCAGGAGAAGGTCAGGTGCCGATGCACCCTTCCCACCAACTGCTCTGCGTCCCAGCTCACGTCTGCCTCGGCGTAGACAGATCCCCCGTCCGGGAATGACGCCTTCGCCAGGGGCTGACTGGAAGCGCCCACCGCCCGAAAGCGCGCCAGCTCGTAGTCCGGGCCAAAGGCATCTTGGCGGAAGCCTCCGTGCTGCCGCCGCGCCTCCAAGCGCAGCCGCGCATTCAACGCGGGGCTCTCCACGTCCGCACCGATTCCGGCCACCGCGCCCCATGCGCCACCCGTTCCAGGCTGGCCTCCCCAGCCGGCCAGCAGGTGCAGTTCGAAGCCCGGACGCGTCCACACCATCGCGGTCCCATCCAGGTGGGCCAGCGTGACCTTGGGCGAGGTCCCCTCTCCCTTGCCACTCTCGTGCACCGCGGACACGGCCAGCGTGTATCGTCCGGCCTGGACGGGCCGCCCGAAGAGGACGTGCTCCAGGTCCACCTCGGCTTCCGCCCCGAAGAGCCGAGCACCCAGGACGTCCGAGGCAAACGCCTCCACGTAGAGGGGGCCGAGCGTCCCGGTGAGGAGGCCACCCGCCGGGTGGTAGTCGGGGTTGATGCGGTTGGAGTAGCGCCGCACAAGGTGCCCGGACAGCAGGCTGTAGCGCTCCAGCGCCCCCATCCACAGCGACAGGGGCGCTTCATTCGACCCCAGCTTGAGGGCCCGAATCAGTTGCCCCCAGTCGGACAGACTGTCCCAGTCTTCCTGGCGGAAGGCACCCGCGTTCCGTACGCCGCCCCACAGGCGCAGCCGCACCGGCGCCCCCAGGTTGACGCCGAACCCCGCGCCACCATCCAGCATCAGGGTAGGACCGAACTGGATGAAACCTTCGCGTGTCCCGCTGTCGCCGCCAGGCAGCAGGGCCAGGGTCGACACGTCGAGCCGGGTCAGGAAGTGCCAGTCCTCCGCGGCATTGGGCGGTTCCAGTTCCTGTGCGGCCACTCGGTCAGGCCATGCCCAGAACAGAAGACACAGCACCACGCCCCATCTTCCGCCCATGAATCGCCCCCTCGCCTTGCGTGAAGCCACCGCGCAGCCATGCGAGACAATGACTACCAGGGTGGTCTGACTTGACGACCCTCGACGAAGGCGGACAGCAGAGAGGGGCTTCGCGAGTGGCGCCGACTGGAAGGCGGATGGACCTTCACCCGGTTTCCATCATCAAGAAAGGGACGTAACCGCCCTTGGCAGTCCGCTCGTAGGCCACCACCAGGCCCATCGCATTGAGGCGTTGGCCCAGAAAGAGGCAGCAGCCTGCTGGGGCGTAGGGGATGAGGTGCGTGGTGGCGGTGCGAAACCGGACGCGGGACTGACGGATGAGTTCACGTGCCCGCACCGCGAAGGCGACTGCGTCTCCGTCAGAGCCCACCGCACCATCGTGCGGCCCTCCATCCGGCTCCAGCACCAGGACCGCGCGGAAGCGCCCCTGATGCTCGGCTTCGAACCGCTCCACGTCCGGGCCCGCGTCACCCGTGAGTTGAAACACCACCAGCAGGTCCTTCGCGTCCGGTGTTCCCTCTCGCTCGGTGCTTCGCAGCTCCCGCCGCGTTGGCGTCGCGTCCGAGCGCCACAGCACCGTTTCGCCGCGTGTTGCCTGTTCCACCCGGAAGCGATCGCCCGCGACTTCCGGGAAACAGGCACCCACGGCCAGCGAAACCGACAACGGCACCTTGCCCCGGAAGTCGATCAGCGCCTCCGGTGGTCGGGATGCCAGCCTGCCTCGGGCCTCTCGCAGTTCAGGAAGCAATCGCTCACGCCAGACCGCCTCCGACGGCACTTCTCGGGTTTCCCTGTTGAACTGCTGCGTCCAGTCCAATTCCACCATCGGTGGTTCGCGCCACTGGCGCCTGGCCCACCCGTGGATCCACAACCCCACGCCTGGGGTGTCGGTCCTCGGCGACAGAAGCCCACGCTCCCGGATGAAGACCTGGAGCTTCGCCCTATCCAACCGCTTGGCCTCGCCACCGGCCTCGATCCACTCCCGAATCCCATCCAACGCGATGGCCCGGGGCTCCGGGCCCTGCCTCAGCCCGTGCATGCGCATGCGCTCATCCACGCGCTCTTCCATTTCCACCATGCTCGCCAGGCCCAGGCGGAACCGCAGGTCCGCGCAGAAGACGCGCAGGACGTCCCACTCCACCCCCAGGTGCTCCAGCCATCGCATCCGAGCCATCTTCAGCACCCCGGTCGGAGCCTCCGCGAAGAAGTCCTCGGTGAGGCTCCAGTCCCGCCCCTGGAGGTATCGACCCAGCTCTGGATCCGCGGGCCAGTTGCTCACCAGCCACACCTCCACGGGCCCCTGTTCGCGCAGTGTCTTCCAGGACGCGAAGAGCTTCTGGAGGAGCGACCGTCCCCGGCCGACCGTTTCCGTCAACCCTTCCAGCGTGTAGAGCGCCCGGTGGTCCACATGCCATTTCACCTGCATGTACCGGCTGGCCGCTTTCATACCAGGGCGAGGGTGCAGGGTGACGTCGTCCGCCGCGCCCGCCTCGGGATGTTCGACGAAGGCGGACGCGAACGGACTGTCTTCGTCCAGCAGCGACAGCAACACGTACCAGCTGAAGAGGTGCTGGTAGCGGTCGCCCTGCATTCGAGATGCGCTTTGTTCGCCCATGGGGTCACGTCACATGAAGAACGGATGACAGCTCAGGAATGACACGCCCCAAGACGCACTCACACCCGCGGCAGCGGGACCGCCTCGGCATCTCGGGGAACGACGTGGACACTGACGGACCATTCTCCCGCCGGGTCCCCACCGACAATCAGCAACAACGGCTCCGGACACCGATAGCGGGGATCGCGGGCAATCGACATGAGCTGCCTCAAGTCCGTTGCACTGGGGATCGGCGCCGCGAACGGGTGGAAATGCCACTCCCCGAGGTAGTGGTCGCGGCGGGAACTCCAGCTGCGGTCGAGTAGCGCCTGCAGTCCTTTCGTTCCACGCTCGAACCATGCCAGTCCTCGCTTCGAATCCGGCGGTGGGCTGGACACCCTGCGAACCCGGGCGCAGTCGAGCGCCTCGGAGTAGTGCCCCACCAGGATACCGCCTGTCTCGTGCTGCTCAGAAGCCCGGCAGAGCTTGAGCAGCTTTCGCAGCAGGGGTTGGGGCAGGTGCACCTGGAAGCACGCATCCTCTGAATGAAACTCAAGGTCCGGCATGCGCACCTGTGCCGTCCCCTCGGCGTACCCCCTGGAAGTCATCGTCTGTCCCTTCGCGGGAATACGTCTCCACCCGGGTCATGGGGCGCAGCTTCGCGGACCGCACCAATGCCTTCACGGTGAGGGCCGCAGCCAGCATCACGTCATCCGCCCGAGCAGGAAAGACCGGATGCCAGCACCCGACGCCCTCTCGTGGCAGGTCCGTGCGAAGCAACTCCTTGTAGTCCTCGCGGATCCATTCCCCGCACTGCGCCCAGAAAGACTTCACGGGAAAAGATGTGCCAGTGGCGCTGAAGCACAGGACCCGCCGCGCCCCTACGCCAAAGGACGCGGAGAAGAAGAGCCGGGGCTCATCCCAGGTGATTCGCGCCAGCGCTTCGAGGACATCATTGGAAGCAGTGCAGTCGATGACCGTTTCGCACCGGGACACGAGCCAGTGGGGCTGCTGGGGCGCCAGTTCCAACGACTGCGCAAGGGCATGCACCTGGAGGTCCGGGCTGATGGAACGCAACCGCTCCGCGAGTGCGCGGGCCTTGGAGGCTCCCACCTCCGTCAGGTCCAGCGTGTGCCGCACCAGGTTGCCACCCTCGACGATGTCAGGGTCCATGACGACCAGTCGGCACACGCCTCCTCGCACCAGCATCTCCGCGACCGCGGACCCCAGCGATCCCGCACCGAGCAGCAGGATCCATGAACGCCGCAGTTCCTCCGGCAGCGCCCCACGGCTGCGAAGCTCCTCGGGAGCCCAGTCATCGGTCTGGAGCCAATCCACAGGCAGCGGTCTGGCGAACAGGTTCGTCAGGTCATACGCCTGACGGTTCCGCACGGTGCGAGAGTACCCGCGCAGCGCCACGTCTCCGTGGGAGAAGACCGGCAGCCGCGCCGCCCACCAGTGCGTCCGCACGGCGGGCTCTCCTACCCTCGCGGACACAGGGAAGCCCATGAGGCAGAGGTGCCTCGTTCCATCCCGGAGTCGCTCAGCGAACGCCATCAAGTCGTCCCTCAAGTCCCAATGCTGGGCCTTGGCTGCGCGCTCCAGGTCCTGCCAGGTGGTGGGCGCGGCGTGGACAGGGAGCAGGGGGAGTTCCTTGCAGCGCATCCATGGAATCCGCACACGTCGCTTGCGCGGGACCCTGTTGAGAAGATCTCCCCATTCCAGTGAGAACAGCCAGTGCCCCTCGAACGAATAGAAGGCGCGCACCGCGAACACCCGTGGGTTGCCGGGCAAGGGCACCAGTTCTGCCCACCCGCGTGAATCCGTGAGCGCGTTCCAGAGGGAGAACTTCTCGGGACCTTCACTGAAGACCACCCGGGCACGGTCCCGAATAGGCAGGTCCGGAAGCTCGAAGGGCTGTCCCGGGGCAAGGAGCTGACCGCGCGCCGCGGCCATGAGCCACTCCTGAAGCGCGTGGACATACCACTCGAGTCGGCCCGCGGCATCGCGAGCCTCCTCTTCCTCCACCCTGAAGCCGAGAGACGCCCTTCCCGTCTGGAGGCACAGCAGCCCATCGCGCCAGGGCCGGGTGGCCGGCCCCGGCGTGTTCAACCGCTGGTGCGGATAGGTTTTTTCGAGGCTCCCGGTCTTCGACGGATGAACGTCGATGCGCCCCAGGGGATAGCTCGCGTCGATGAAGAAGTACCACTCCGTCCACTCAGGAATGGTGCTTCCCCGAGTATCAGCCCGCACGCGCAGCGGAAGCACCCAGACCGACGTCTCCGAGTCCCACCACAGGTCACCGAGCAGCACGACGTCGGATCGACCATCCAGAACCCGCCGCCCCATGCGCAGGTCCTCCGTCAGCTCCGGCACCTGCTTCACGCGAACCTGCCGGAATCCACGCTCCCGCTTCCTCCCTCATGGGGAGTGAACGACTTCTTCGGTCCTCCTTCGGGCGCGGAAGGGAACTTGTCTCCGAAGAGCTCCCGCCATAGCGGCGCCGCAGTCTGGGCGTCGGGGGACTCGAAGGCCTTGCGCGCCAGCTTCGCGGCGACGCCCACCTGGGTATGGAACTTCGAGAAGTCATCGCTGGAAATGCGTGCCATGACGTTCTGGTCCACGCCCCGGTCCTGCGCGTACGGAACCTGCGCGGCAGCCACATGCCCTCCATAGCGACGATGGAAGTCCTCCAGGGTCCGCACCACGCCCTCGGCCACGGACGTGATGCCCTCGGGACAGCAATCTCCCAGCAGGTGCTCCAGGGGATAGCTCTTGGGGCGTTCGGGAAGCTCCTTCAGGTGGACCAACCGCCACCATTTGAGCGCCTTGACGACGTTGACGAAGTGGCCGGAGGTCCGAGCGTTCTTCTGATTCGTCCAGCGCAGCTGCGCGAGCGGATGGGTGTCCTGCCAGGCCCCCGCCGCCCTGTCGGGAATGCGCAGCAAATGCGCCTTCCAGATCTCCTCCTCCTGATCGGATTTGATCAAGGGCTCTTCCGAAGACTCCTCGTCAAGACGAACCAGCGTTTCACCCTTCGCAAGGTCGCTGTAGATGCCGGCCTCCGCCTCCGTCGGCGCCGCAGTGATGACGAGATCCATCTCGACGCTGTACATCTCGATACCGAAGGAGCGGCCCTGCCGCTGGTACTTTCCCGGGTAGTGCTGCTTCAGGAAGGGCTCGAAGCAGTCCATCGCCTGGTCGGGCGTGAACTCGGACTCCTTCATCCGGGTCACCACGACGAGGTCAACATCCGCGCGGTTCCCATCTTTGGGGCGTACCGCCGTGCGCCGCTTGTAGCTGCCCTGCAGGAACATGCCGACGAACCCGGGAACCAGAACCGTGTCCTCCTGCAGGCGCTTCCGGAGCAGCGAGTGTCCCTGGATCATGTCGGCGCGCTGCGCGGGGGTGGGACGGATCTTCTGGAGGAAGTCGATGAAGTAGGTGGGAAGAGGATTGCTCATGGCATGAAGATCACGATGGGCGCGGCCGTTATTACCCGCGCCCATCACCGGCCTTCAGCCTGGCTCCACGAGCCGCACCGCCGGGTCGCCCAAGAGGACGTAGCGGGTGACGTCGTGCCGCTCCATCCACAGGCGTGCTCGCTGGATGCGCACGTCCAGCGGCAAGGGGTCCTTGGACGGCTTCGCGGCGTCCTGCTGGTAGTGCCGGCTCAGCTGTGCGTCCAACTGGCCCGCGTGACGAAGGAGCATCTGGAGAGACACGCCCGCGCGATAGCCCTGCAGCAACTTCGTCATCACCGACTCGAGCCGGTAGGCATGGGACTGACCCGTCAGCACGTCGTGGAAGGCGTGGATCCAGGCCATGTCAAGGTGGGCGATGACCGCGAGCGGACCTTCGGGATTCGCCAGCGCGGCCTGGGGCAGGGCCGCGCTGAACGAGCGGCCGTCCTGCGGGCGTGACTGGCGGATGCTCTCCAGGATGCGTGGAGACGCCTTCCCGGACTCCACAAACTGCTTCATCCAGGGCTCATACACACTCTGGAGCGGAGTGCCCGCCCCGAAGCAGGCGAAGTAGAACCAGACACCGCCCGGCAGGAACGGCCGGCGCCGGAGCTCCTCTGGCGTCAACACCACGCCTCCCCCCATGTACATGTTGCCCTGCCCCTGTCGCTGGCCCAGCGCGCTGCTCCAGCCTCCTTCGGGTGCACCCAGTCCGTGGCTCATCGTGAAGAGCAGGCTCGGAACAGCCGCTCCGGCCACTTCAAGGAGCCGCTCCAGCCCCCCTTCCGGAAGCGTCTCCTCCAGGAACTCGCTCGCGGGGAAGTGGTTCTGACCGTGCTCCTCCCGGCACCGCCCGACGGTCGGCGCGACAAGATTTCGCTGCCCCATCCGCGTGGCGAGCGACATGTCGTTGACGGCGAGGAACACCGCACGGGCCCGCCGGTGCGGCTCGGAGACACAGGTGTGAGCCAGGACCTTCTCGACGTAGGACGAGTAGTCCGCCTCTTCATCGAACGCCAGGCGGCCCACGAAGCAACCACCGTCCTCCACGAGGGATGTCTGTAGCTCCAGCGAGAGTTCATCCAACCCTCCCGCCAGCAACACATACCTCGCATGGTCCCGCTCGGGACGCGACCAGGAGTGCAACGTCCGAACACGGAAGTCGTCAGCCTGGACCGCATCCATTCCTGGCGGCACCCGGTAGGTCTCCACTGGAGCACCCTGCTCCTGGGACCGCAGTTCGCACAGGCGCGCGAGACGGACTTCCACGGCCCGCCCCCGCGGCGTGTCCGGGACCAGCAGCGCCCAGCGCTGTTCACGCAATTGGTCAGGCGGTCCCGCGAAGTTGTGGAGATGGGAGGGAATGGGCACCGGCGCCGGCGCCGGCGCGTCCGCGAAAGCTTCCCAGGGGAGGCCCTCTTCCAGGACGGGTCTTCCGCTCCCGGAATGGGCCAGCAGCAGCTGGAAGGTCACGGCTTCTCCTTCTTCGCGTCGGGAAGCCGCTCGGCGGGCGCCGGAACCTTCGCGGTGCCCTCCGCGCCCTGGCGGAGCGCCGACGCCTTCTCGGCCTCGGGGAGCGTCAGGCCGGGACGGTCCGTGCCGGAGCCCGCCTTGGTGCCCCCCGCATTGGTGTCGGTCGGCGGAGGACCCAGGAAGACCGCGGCGCTCTCCGACCGCACCTGGGCCTCGAAGCGGGGACGCTCCAAATGAGTGCCATGCACTTCAAAGAGGATGCGGTCCACTCCGTCCATTACCCCAGACCCGACGAACCCCTTCGTGGACGTTTCGATGTAGACCTGACGTCCCTCCTCGGGTTGTCCCTCGAAGAACGGGCGGCCATCCCACTTCGAATACACCTGTGGCTTCAATGCCTTCCCATGCATTGTCTCTTCTCCTGAAAGATGTTGACTGCGTTCGGGCGGCTTCTGCCTATTCGAAGACCAGGACCCCGTTGACCCAATTGTTGGATGCACTTCGCTGCAACCACTGCTGCCGTTCGTCGCGGACCGCCGTGCCAAGCGGGCTTCCCGCGCGAAGGCGGTCCCGAACGTTCCCGAAGAACACGGACGAGTCTTCGTCGGGGATGGGCAAGGTCGCCGCCACCACGCCGCGAGCCCCTGCGGCCAGGAAGGCATTGGGGAGGCTGCCGAGTTCGTGGAGGGCCGTCGTGCCCCGTGCCGCATCACAGGCCGCGAGGATGACCAGGGGGGCCTTGAGCAGCTTCATCTTGCGGATGAGTTCCTCGGTCAGCATGTCCGAGCCGTTCGTCTCGGGCGCCAGCAACAAGTAGGTGCTCTTCGGCCCCGGCGCGACCTTCCCATGGGTCGCCAGGTCGATCTCCGAGGCCTTGGGCATTTCCGCCAGCACGCGGCTGGGCGTGGCCGCCAGGTCTGTCAGGGTCACCAGGTCCTCGTCGGGCGTGATACGCGCGGTCCACCGCAATGGCGATTCGTTGCGCTGTTCGGCGTAACGGACCTCGTTGACGACCAGGTGGGTGCCCCGCCCCACCGGAGGCTGTCGCGCCGCGGCCAGTGCCCGGTAGCGCCAGGCCATGTCCGCGGGCAGCAGGCCCGAACGGCCCTGGAGGGGTGGCCGAGCCAGCACATCCACCGAGCCGCAGGGACGTAGGGCCTTCACCATGTCCGGGGGGACCACGTCGGCCATGTCCACCGGCATCCGCTCTGTCCGCGTCGGGATGTACTGCTTCAGGAGCTGTCCATCCGCGCCGCGACCCACCAACAACTGTCGCTCCGTGTCCTCGGTGAGGCCCAGGACACAACTTCCCGGCGTGTCGAAGCCCAGCTCGTTCCCAAAGCGTGCGAGGGCCGCCGGGAAGTCCGATCTCCGGGCATCGTCAAAGATGAGGGAAGTGAAGCCGTAGGCGCGGGCATGTTGCGCCGTGATGTCCGTCCAACCGGCCCCGCTGGCCGCAGCCTCGGCACGTGTCGCCTGTTCGATGGCGTCCATCAGCAGCGCATGCCCTTGCGCCGGATCCACATCGAGGAGGAATCGCCCCTGCAGGGATTTGACGAAGGCGCGCTGGCCTTCCGTCACCGGGGGATCCGAAGCCAAGCCCTGCTGCACGGCCTCCACGTCTCCGGGCACACGATGGGTCCGGGCGATGTCCGCCAGTGCTGCCACTCCATGCTGGGTCAACGGCAGGCCGGTGGCCAGAGCCTGGTTGATTTCGTCCCGCGCCACATCCAATTCCAGCGCCGTGATGGCCAGATGCGCCAGATTCTCATGGATGTCGCGCGCGAGCCCCTTCCCGCCCCCCATCAGCAAGGCCTCCCCGAAATAGGCCCGGCCCAACGTCACATCCGCGGACATGCGAGCCACGCTGCCAAGCGCCTGGAGCAACATGCGCTCCTGCTCCCACTGCCCCAGCCGCGCCTGGGTGAGCCCTTCACGGGCGAAACGCTCTGCATCCTGGAGCTGGAAGCGCCAGCCGGACACATACGCCAGGTCGTTGCGAACCTCCGTGCACCGATAGACGAGGTGCTCCTGCGTGCAGAGCTCCAGCGCCTGCTTCAGGTCCGAGAGCGCGAGGTCATATCGATCCTTCTGGCGAGAGCGGTCCGCGCGTTCCTGAAGCGCCAGGACCTTGAACCAGGGGTCCGGACTGCTGTTGCCCAACGCGATCAGCTTCTCCCCATACTCCGAGTCGGGACCGCGGGGAGAGAACATCACCAACGCGCCCAGCGTGATGTCCTCCTCGTTCGAGGCCAGGAAGGCGCGCAGCAGGGCTTCCTTTCCAGAGGGCTCCACCGTCCCCAGCACCCACCGGCCGTAGGCCTCCGCCAGGGAGGCTCGGCGCGAAAAATCCCGGCTCGCGACTGTGCGGAGATAGTCTGCCAGCACGGTCTGCTGTCCCGCTTTCGCGTCCAGGGCTTCCGCCAGAGGAAGGAGCGCGAGCACCTCCTCGCGCGAGGTGCGGCTTCGCACCGCATGGTAGAAGTCACGCCGCATCATCGGCACGTCGGCGTACCGCATGGCCTCATCGAGCGCCTGGGCACCGCGCGCCACGAGCTCGGCACCGGCGCTGTTCGCGGCCTCCCATCGCTGCTGACGCGTCGTCACTTCCGCGAGCTTCAAGCGCTTCTCACGGGCCTCGGCACGCCAGCCGGGGTGGGTCTCCTGCCCCTCGACAGCCTCCAGGTCCTGGATGGCCAGCAACGGCAGGCCCAGGTCCCGGTACACGAGTGCGCGGTTCCAGTGTGCCTGGAGATGGGTGGGCTTGAGCAAGAGGGCCTGATGGAGCAGTCGCAAAGCCTCTCGAAGTTCGAGCAGCGTCGAGGCAGACCCCTGGGTCTTCTTCGCGGAGGCGTAGGAGGCCGCGCCCAGGTCGCTGAGCACGTCGGCCGGATCCCCCTGCCGCTCGGCTTGCATCCGTTGCAGCAGCCCCCTCGCGTTATCGGGCTCTGGGGGACCCGCGGTCAGGTACGCGGCCACGAGTTGGGACAGGTCTCCCCGTCGCTCCAGCTCACTCATCACCGCCAGAGGTCGACCTGTGGGAGTGGCGGGCGTGGCTCCACCCATCAACGACTGGGCAGGTCGGCGGTACTGGTCCGCTCCCGGGTAGGTGACACGTGCCTCCAACGCCCGCGACGTCCCAGCCCACAGCGCGGGCTCTGGGGAGGACACCCGCCGGCCCACTCCACCCACGCCCAGGAGCACACCGAGCGCGACCGCGACCAGGACCGCCCCTGCGGCGAGCCATCGGTTGCGGGGCATGGCGTGCCACGGAATGGTGATGGGCCCGTGCCGTTCCAGGTAGCGCCGTCCCATCTGATCAAGCTGAAGGTGCCGCGTCAGCTCCGTCTGGCAGTGCGCGCAGTCCGCCAGGTGTCTGCCAAACGCCTGGGACTCCGCGAGCGGCAGGTCTCCATCCGCGAAGAGCGGCAGTTGGTCGCAGGGCTTGGACATCAGTGGGTTCCTTCATCGACATAAGGCAGGAGGAGTTCGTTCAACCGCTGGCGCGCATCGAACAAGCGCTTGGCCACGGCATTCGGCTTGACGCCCAGGCGCCTGGCGATCTCCTGGTTGCCCAGACCCTGAACATGGAGGAGGAAGGTCACGCGCTGCAGTTGGGGGAGCTGGTCCACGGCCCGATCGAAGCGCTCTGACGTGATGCGCTCATAGGTGGACGTGCTTTCCCCCTGCCCCAGGGTCCAGCGGGTGATGGTCGGGTCGTCCTCGGCGCGTTTCCGACCCATGGCGCTCCGCTGCAGGTCCACGAAGTGACGGTTCATCACGGCAATGAGCCATCCATCCATGGACTCATCTCCCTGGTCGTTCAGGGAGCCCGCGACGTGCTTGATGAAGCGCAGGAGGGTCTCCTGCACAAGGTCCTTGGGATCCAGCCCCTTGGCACCCCGGCAGAGTCGCTCCGCGATGGGCATCAACAGCTGGTAGTACTTGTCCTGCCAGTGGTCGTAATTAAGGGCCACGCGCTCCCCGGCGTTCGTCATGACCGCATCTCCGGTCCTTCCCCACCAGGGAAACGGAGGACCAGGCGGATGTTACGTCGGCCTTCGCGCGCACCACGGTGGGTCATCGCCGCCGCTTCTTCGGGGCCTCTTGCGGGTTCCAGGGCAGCTCCACGTACCCTTCGGGCCCTTTCCGGAAGTTGAAGAGCCTGAGGCGGGGCTGTGATTTCGGGTTGTAGGCACGCCCCAGGGCCGCCGCGAGGCTGGCCGGACAGGCCATTGCCAGCCAGATCTCCTGTACCTGGGGCAGTGTTTCCCGGATGCGCTCCAGGCAGTGCCAGAACTCATCCATTGCCCGGGCGGAGTCGTCGGGTCCCTTCAACGCGGTCTGGGAGGGTCCTCCAGCGACGACGAGGCGAAGGAGGACTGGAGGTCGCTCATGCCCTAGCCAGCGAGCGAGGTCCGCTTCGATGACAGGCAGGGATACCTCCACGGAGATGGCCAAGCGGCCCCCGGCTTCGTGACAGGATTCCGGAGTCGGCCAGGGCTCCTGTTTGAAGTACGGCTCCATTGGCAGGGGAACGGTCCTACCCGAGTCGTAGTAGCAGCTCCACTCATCACTCCCCGCTCTTCGCGGCTGGTAGACCTTGAGACCCATCTGGCTCAAACGCCACCCCAGGTGGAACATCAAGGGCAGGGGCGCGCGTCCGAAGAGATGAACCTGGGAAGTCCTGGGTCCCAGGGCCTCAGTGAGTGCCTCCGCGCGGTGAAGAGCCTTGCGCCATTCAGCGGGGGAAGAGGGCAGGAACTCTCCCACCTTGCCAAGCGGTTGAAGGACCAGAACGTCCTGGGCGGCCCTTGCGCCTGCCCCCAGTGCTCGCTGCACCGTGGACGATGGAACGTTGTAGTTCAGCTCGTACGCTAGGGAGAGATCACCTGAGAACTCCATGGGCAGCCCCTCCTTGTCGGAAAAGAGCACGCGTTGGCCCTCCGCCACCTCAGGCTCCTTCGAAGGGGACACGAGGAACTGGAGCGAAGCCCAATCGAGCGAGCCGGCTGGAAGCGCTGCCAGTGCAGCCTGATAGGCCTCCTGGAGGGAGCGCTTCTGCTGGCAGCGCTCCCGATAGAACGCACCTGTCAGCGCCACTGAGCCCGCCACCGAGAGGGGCATCAAGGATGCGATAACCGTTGGAATCCCCAACTGATGAAGGGGCAGCGCAACGCCTCCAATCATGCTCCCCATTTCTCCGGGATGCCCACTGTGGCAGGCGCTCACAACTACCGCGTGGAGGTTGGCTGCATGCGCACCGCCCAGCAGGTCCGGAAGGGCGTGTAGCCCAATGGGCACTGGCCTCTGACCGCAAGCTGGATCCGACACAACCAGCCCATAGCTCCCTTCACCCAGCCTCGTCCCATGGCAGAGAAGGTGGAGGATCCGGTACGGCCTGCCTTCATGCATTGCGGTATCGAGACGCTCCCGGAGCGCCGCAAGGCTCACGCCCGGGCACTCATCCACGCGTGAGTCGAAATCAGGGCAGGCACGCCGTAGAGCATCCAGGTGCTGACCATCACCAACGGGTCCGCCCGCGTCCGACCAAGCGAACAACACTCTCCCAGGCTCTGTCCCTGGAGACGGAAAGCGAGGCTGTCCGACCCACTCCAACGCGATGACACAGGACTTGAGAGTTCCCAGCCGGCGCTGGTCCGAGAGCCGGGTCAAGGGCCAAGGAAGGTTGAATAGTTCCACCGAGCTGAGCCGTAGCCGCAGCAGTACGGGTTCCCCCTGGGCTTCGGCCCGGCGCAACTCCGCCTCGTAAGCCGCCCAGCCTCCCAGATTCTTCAGGGCCCCCTCTAGAAACTCACGCAGCAGCGTCCCCACCTGGACCTGCTCTACCTCCGTCATGTGCGACCGAGTCAAGGCTTGCTGCACGGATGCCACCTTGTCCCAAGGAAGCACGGCGTGTCCGGGCCGACCGTTCATGTCGATTGCGGTATAGCCCTGCGACTTGCCGTTGAAGGCATACGCCTGGTCGGGATTGTCTGAACGCAACAACTGGAGCGTCAGCTCGCGCGGCAGGGGCATGGCATCTACCTCACCGGAAAGTCGGGTCCCAACAGCTCGCGCCAGACCTCGTTCGCCGAAGCCATCTGCCCCCTGCGTTCCTGCTCAAGCGCCCAGGCCGCCTGGCGCAACGCCCCTGAAAGCCGTTGTTGGGCCTGCTGGAGCTTTCCCTGGCTGATTCCAGCGTTGACGGGAGGCCCAATCCCCGCCGGCTCCAGGCACGTCTCTTCGACGCGCCCGCTCATGAACTTGAACAGGTGCGCCATGCCCTCTGCATAGCTGGCTCCCTGTGGCAGGGTGGCGATGCCTTCGTAGGCCATGACCTCCAGCTGAAAGGAACGCGCCGGCCGGCCCTGTTGCTGATTCCAGCGCTTGACGGCCTTGATGAGCGGCTTCAGCTTCTTCTTCGCGCGCTCGTTCGCGGCGTCACAGATCGCCTGATGACGACGGGGGTCACTCAGGATCCACGTGTCCCTGTCCAGATCAGGGATGTGGTAGAGGTTTCGCTGCCTCGGGTCTTCGATTGCAGGGACCACATCGAAACCGATGCCCGTCCCCGTGAAGTCAATATTGACCGAGCGGTTCTGCAAGCGCGCCTCCTTGCCGCGAAACTCCGCCTCGAGCGCATGCTTCACGCGTAGCAGGAACGCCTCGGGCGAGAGCGGCTCTCCCCTTCCATTTCCCCCTGGGAAGATAAGGAAGAGGTCGATGTCGTGGAGAGGCCGGATGGCCGTGTTCCGGCCATAGGACCCAGAGAGGATGGATTCCTTGGGCCCGAGATGGCGGCGCACGGCGTCGAAGACCTGACGCTCCTGCCGTTTCGCCTCGCGTTCCTCACCCTCGCGCAATTCGAGGGACTGCATGAACCTTTCAAATGCCTGCGCCACGGTCAGCATCGTTGAATCTCCCTCTCTCACCAGGGAAACGATGGAGACCGTGGGAATTACATTGGCAGGAGTCTTCTCACAGCTTCGCCGTCGCTCCCGTCCAGTGCTGCGCGGCCCAGCCCAGCGCGCCCAGGCCCACCACCAGCGCAATGAACTCCACCAGGGTGCGCAGGTCGCCCTTCTCCGACGAGGGCGTGAGCAGGGCTCGGTATGCCGCCACTCCCCCGACGAGCAGGAGCATGTTCTCTCCCGTGGCGAACCACGTCGCGCCCACCACGGCCACCACCAGCCACCGCTGTTGGCGCGCCAGGGCCCGGAACCCTCGCGAACCATCCAGCTGCCACACCGGCACCAGGTTGAACAGGTTCATCCATGCCGCGAAGTGCGCGATGGCGCCCAGGACCTTCCACCCCGTCAGCACCGCAGCCACCAGCGTCACCACCACCGCGACGCTGCCCCAGATGGGCCCCGCGAGCCCCATGCGCGCATCCTCGCGCTCATCCACCGGATTCTGCTTCAGGCGCACGACCGCCCCGAAGCCTGGGAGGAACATGGGCGCGCTGGCCTTGATGCCCAGCCGCCGCAGCGCCGCCACGTGCCCTATCTCGTGCACGTAGATGCAGGCCACCACTCCCAATGCGAAGCGCCAACCCCAAACCGTCCAGTACACGCTCACCGCGAACATCATGGAGAACAGCGTGCTCGCCTTCGTGAGCCCGAGCAGCAGCAGCTTCCCCTTGCCCAACAGCAGCGCCAGCACGAACTTGAACTTCCACAGCATCAGGCCCACCGCGCCCATGCTGGCCAACACCTTCGGCATCCCCGAACGCTTGCGCTCCGCCTCCGCCAGCGGCGCCGCCAACCCCAGCGCATCCGCCTGCTGACTCAGCGCCGTCACCCGCGCCGTCACCTGCGCGTGCTGCGCCGTGTCCGGCGGCAACAGGTCCAGCGCCTCGCGCCACAGCGCCAGCGCTTCCATGGACGCGCCCCGCTGCGACGCCGCCTGTGCATCCGCCGCCAACTGCGTCAGCCGCTTCCCATGGACCAGCTTCCGGCACGACGGACACGTGAGCAGCCGGGGCGCCAGCTCTGAACCACACCCCTCACACCGCTGCGTGAGGAGCGATACCGCGAGCGCCTCAGCCAACGGACCGCTCCTGCTCCGCCGGTGCGGCTTCACCCTCGGCCGGCGCCTCCGCCAGCTTGAACGGCCCCGCGATGTTCAGCTCCGTCCGCTTCGTGCGGCGCCACGCCTCGAACAACGCGAAGCCGTAGATGAGCCCGGAGAGGGGGCTGTTGATTCCGACCAGCACCGGCGCAGCCACGGAAATCACTCCCGCGAGGACCACGTTGACCGCGGGGGAGACCGCCTCCGTTTCCTCCGCCGGCGCGTCGGTGGCCACCTCGGCCGGAGGCTGCGTCGTGAGCTCCTTGTAGACATCCGGCGCGAGCGAGGCCGCCACCGCGAAGTACGTCAGCCCCACCGCCAACACCTGGTAGACCCAGCCGCCGCGCGACTCCGAGCCCTTGAACACCGCGGTCCCCACCATCCACCCCACCGCGATGGCGATGAGGCCGATGTTGTAGCCCGTCAGCCCCACCCCCCAGTAGAGGAGCGCCCCCGCGATGGCCGCTCCAAAGCCAAACACCGACGCCGTCAGGAAGCGCTTCGCCTTCGAGCCGCCCGTCATCGCCGCCTCCACGTCCTCGCGGCACGCGGGACACAGCAGGCGAGTGTTCAGGTCGTAATACACGCTCTTGATGGCGCGCTGACAGACGGAGCACTTCGGTGCCGAGGGGGCTTCGGTGAACTCGGCGCGGTCGAACTGGAGCGACGCCGCGTCATCGGACGGCGGAGGAACAGGCTGGGTCATGGGCGGGGATTGCGACAGAGAAAGGGAAACGGGCCCACCCAACCTAACAGAAGCCTTCCGCCCCCCTCAAACCGGTGTCTGTCTTCAGCCGCCCTGCCGCAGCGCCGCGTGCCGCGCCGCCTGCGCCAGCGCCACCAGGTCCCCATTCCGAGCCACGTCGCCCCCCGCTGGCTTCGCGTGCTCCGGAGAGAACAGCCGCGCGGGAGTGCGTGCCTGGCCCCGCAGCATCACGAAGAGGCGCAGGGCGTCCCGCAGGGCCTCCGCCTCCGTCCCCTCCTCCGCGCGCGCCCTCATCGCGGCCTGCTCCAGCCGCGACCACGCCACCTCTTCACTCCACGCGCCCTGGGGCCGCTCGCGAGACAGGGCCGCCAGCGCCGCCGCCGTCTCCACCAGCCCTGCTCGACCTTCCGTGAGGACACTCCGCGCGGACAGTCGCAGCGCCGGGTCCTCCGACAGTGCGGCCCGCCAGGACAACAGCGTGGGCAGCTCCGCTTCGCGCGGCACCACCGGCGCCAGCTCCGCCTCCAGCACCGCTCGCACCCGCACCCGCGCCACGTCGTGCCAGAAGGCCGCGTGCAACAGCAGCTCCGGCCCGCTGCGCGCCACCCGCGTCGGTGCTCGGCGCATGCGCCGCTGGAGGAAGTCCTTCACCCGTCCCCGGCTGTCGTAGCGCTCCAGCCGTTCCCACAGCGCCACCAGCGCGGCGGCGCCCAGCGGCAGCGCCCGGGCCAGCTCTCGCGCCTCGTCGTCGGAGAAGGCTGGCGCCCCTTCCGTCACCGGGCGCATGAACACTCGCTCGAACACCTCGCCCGCGGCGCACGCGGCGCGCAGCTCCGGCAGATTGCGCGGCAACAGCTCCACCGCCTGGGCCCAGACACGGCCGCCCAGGAACGGTGCCGCGTCCAGCACCTCCGTCTCCAGGCGCAGCAGCCGCTCTCCCAGCGTGGCGGGGCCGTCGTCCTCCTCCGCGGTGCCTTCGTCGTCGGAAGCCGTGGATGCGCTGGCGGACAGCCGCTTCTCGGCCGCGCGCTCCACCGCCTCTCTCAGGCGCTCCACCTCGTGCATCAACCGGACGGGGGCGGCGTTGGGCGGCCAGCCTTCCGCCTCCACGCGGCGCCGCATCGCGGCCAGCGTCGCGTCCACCTCCGGCTGGTCGGCGGCCACCTCGCGCAGCAGCTCGAAGTGGTTGCGGATCCGATCCTTCCAGAAGAAGGACTCCAGTACGCCCTTGAGTGCGCGGTAGCGCAGGCGCGTGGCCTCCAGGAGGTCCGCTCGGTCCTCCAGCCGCGCTCTCAGGTCGTCTGGACGGGTGGACACGCCCCCATCATAAGGGCCCCCCGCGCCGGGCGCAGGCCTCCCCATGGCGCGGAGCGTCGGACTTGGAACGGTGACGTCCCGCCGACGTGGGAAGTTGGACGACTGTGTCGGCTCAGACGCGCATGGGCATGACCACGGCCGTGAAGCTGCGGTCGCCGGGGCCGTGCAGCACGCCCGGGCTGTGCTCGTCGCCCAGCTCGAAGCTGACCTCGTCCGTCTCCGTCACGCCCAGGACGTCCATGAGGTAACGGGCGTTGAAGCCGATGGTGATGTCGTTGCCCTGGTAGTCCACGTCCAGGGCGTCACGCGCCTCACCCAGGTCCGGGTTGCTGGCGGTGATGAGCAGCTTGCCCTTCTCCAGGCCGATGCGGATGGCGTTGCTCTTGTCCGCGGACAGCAGCGCGATGCGCTTCAGGCCCTCCAGCAGGCGCACCTTGGGCACGAGGACGACCTTCTCGCCCTCCTTGGGGATGACGCGCTGGTACTCCGGGAACTGCCCGTCGATGAGGCGCATCACCATGGTGAGGCCCGGCTTCTTGAACAGCGCCGAGTTCTCCGCGAACCCCAGGTGGCACTCCGCGTCCGGGGCCTCGTCCAGCAGGCGCTTGAGCTCCATCAGGCCCTTGCGCGGGATGATGACGCCGCTCTTGAGCTTGAAGTCGCCGGACATCTCGCGCTCGATGAGCGACAGCCGGTGGCCGTCCGTGGCCACCATGCGGACCTTGCCGCTGGCCTGCGGCTCGAAGAAGACGCCGTTGAGGATGTAGCGCGTCTCGTCGCTGGAGATGGCGAACTGGGTCTTCTTGATCATCTCCAGCAGCACGTTGCCGGAGATCTGCACCAGGGGAGCGTTCTCCTCCTTGGGCAGCTTCGGGTACTCCTCGGCGGCCATGCCGACGATCTTGAAGTGCGCGGAGCCGGAGGAGATGTCGACGTAGTTGTTCGCCAGCTTCTTGAGCGTGACCTCCGCGTCCGGGAGGTTCTGCACGATGTCGAAGACGTACTTCGCGCTCAGGGTGACGGCGCCCGGCTTGGACACGTCCGCCGGGTGCTCGGACACGATGCCGATGTCCAGGTCGAAGGCCGTGACCGTGATGCTGCCCTTGTTCGCCGTGAGCAGCACGTTGGCGAGGATGGGCATCGTCGTCTTGCGCTCCACGATGCCCTGGGCGCGGTAGAGGGCCTTCTTCAGCTCGTCGGCGGCGATGCGGAATTCCATCGTGGGCGTCCTTACAGGTCACGGCCCCGGAGGCCGATCTCTTGGGGCGCGGGTGTACAACGAACGGGGGGGCCCTTCCACCGTCTTGGCGCCTTTGTCCGCGGGCTGGAGGCCCAATTCTGGACTGTTCGGGTGTCCAGGTGGGACAGGCAGGAAAAAGGCCCCTGTTGCCCTGGTGGCCGGGCGCGCGGCCGGGCAGAGTGGACCCGGCCGTGCCCTTCCCGCGTTGTAGGAGGGCACCCCGTTCTCCTTCCCGGAGTCGCCATGAACGCCCGCTCCCTGCTCCTGTCCGCCGTGCTCGTACTCGGCCCGGTGGCGTGCAGCACGCCGTCCTCCCCCACCGCGCAGCCTTCCAGCGACGTGTCCGGCGCGGAGGCCCCCGCCGACCTGAAGCGGACCGACATGGACGCGCCCGCGGGAGCCGCCAACGAGCCCGGCACGGCCGCCCCCACCCCCTCACCCGGAGACGCCACCATGACCACCAGCACCGTCTACATCGTCAAGGACAACGGGAAGCGCTGCTTCGCGCCGCCCTGCGACCACTACGACCTGTTCAGCGCGGACGCGCCGGACAAGAAGCTCCAGTCCCTCCACGAAATCGACCTGACCGCCGTCACGGGCGGGGACGACGCGAAGCTGGGTGAGCTCATGCAGCGCGCCTCCAAGGGCGGCCCCGGCCTCAAGGTGGAGGGCTCGCTGGACAAGCGGCTGAAGGCCGGCCCCGGTGGCGACGCCATCGTCCTGCGCGCCACCCGCATCGTCGGCTGAGCGCGCCCCTTCCCACCGGGACCGCGTCCTGCGCGGCCCCGGCCGGAGTCCAGAGCCTCAGAGCCGCACGCCCACCTGGAAGCCGGGCCAGCGCTGCATGCGCGTGTCCGCGTTGATGACGTGCGAGCGCACCGGCAGCGTGGTCAGCTTCGCGAACTCCGGCTCTCCCCAGGTGAACGCCACGTTGTAGGTAGGGCCCGCGAACACGGCCAGCCGGGGCATGACCTGGAAGCCCAGCATGGCGCGTGCCTGCGACAGCAGGCTGTTGGACGCGCTGGAGAACGGGTCTCGCGTGGACAGCACCTGACTGGCCGCGACGTCCACGTCCACCCAGAAGCGCGAGCCCAGCGGGATGTGCCCGCCCAGTCCCAGGCCCAGGCTGAAGCGCTGGAAGCGGTCGTCCGGGCCAATGCCCGCGAGCAGCGTCGTGTAGAAGTGCTTGCCCCCGAACTTCAGCGCCAGGTTGGTGAGCTGCACGTCGCTGCCGAACACCTCCAGGTGCAGCTGGCCCTTCTTCTCATAGGAGACCAGGCCCACCGGCACGCCGTTCACCTCGTCGGAGACGTTGATCAGGCCCAGCTGCATGCCGTGCACCGTGTCCGCGACGTTGATCAACCCCAGCTGCATGCCGGACACGTCACCGCCCACGTTGATCAACCCCAGCTGCATGCCGGTGAGGGACGGCGCGTGGTTGAGCAGCACCGAGCCCTGGATGCCGCGCGCGGCCGTCGCCACGGAGTTGACGCCCAGCGTGAACTGCACGCCCTTCATCGTGCCGTTCGCGTGATTGACACCCAGTGACAGCTGCAGCCCGGTGGCGTCCGAGGTGGTGACGTTGGCACCCAGCGCCGCCTGCACACCGCCCAGCGCGCCGCGCGCGACGTTCGCGCCCAGGGCC
The DNA here is from genome assembly GCF_003612075.1 of Corallococcus sp. CA041A. Taxonomy (NCBI): domain Bacteria; kingdom Pseudomonadati; phylum Myxococcota; class Myxococcia; order Myxococcales; family Myxococcaceae; genus Corallococcus; species Corallococcus sp. CA041A. Next base: position 2,839 of record NZ_RAWF01000108.1, on the reverse strand, counting down.
AGCTGCCCGATGCCGTCCACGTCCCCGTTGGTCACGTTGAGCCCCAGCGACGCCTGGGCACCGCGCACCGCGCCGCCCGCCACGTTGGTGACCAGCGACAGCTGCCCGCCATCCACGTCACCGCCGGACGTGTTGAAGCCCAGCGCCAGGGCCAGGCCGGACACCTCCGCGTCGTACACGTTGCCCGCGAGCCCCAACGCCAGCCCGCCGCCCAGCGCCGCGCCGCCGTTGACGACGCCCAGCGCGAAGCGGTTCTCCACCTGCGCGCGGCCTGCTCGCAGCGTGTTGGTGCTCATGCTCGGCACGAGACTCAGGTTCACCGGGAGCATCGTGCGGCCCTGGGGGGACAGGGCCATGCCGCCGCCACCGCCGCGCATCACGGTGGCCTCGTGGCCCACGCCCAGGAAGTCGCCGGGAGACAGCGGCGTGCGCATGCCCTCCTTCAGCGTGAAGGCCGCTTCGGACACTCCGCCGTCCCACTCGCGCCGGGCGCGGTAGGCGCCGGGGGCCAGGCCCAGCTCGGTGGCGCGGCCGGACTGCTTCTGCACCTCCACCACCAGCGTGCCCACCGCGTCGCGCACGTACAGGCGGCCCTCCAGCGGCTCGGTGAGGACCAGGCCCGCGGTGGTGGCGCGCAGGTCGGTCATCACCAGGTCGCCGGTGCCCGCCAGCTCGATGTCGTAGTTGGGGTGCTGCGCGCCGCCCTGCGTGCGCTCGGTGCGCGCGAGCGTTTCGTGAAAGGCGAACTGGTAGGCCTCCGTGAGGGTGACGCGGCCGTCGTGGGTGACGTCGGCGGCGCCGCGCAGGCCGGACAGCAGGTGGTGCGTGAAGAACGAACCGCCCAGCCGGTCCGACTCCTGCGACGCCTCGTCCGCGCTGGATGAGGTGAGGATGGCGTGGCCCTTCACCTGGATGGCGGAGTCCACCAGGAACGCGGGCCGCGAGACGCCGCCCTTCTTGCGCGCGAACGCGCCGGACGCGCACGAGTCCAGCACCGCGATTCTCACATCCGCGGGCAGCCCTTCCAGCGAGCGGCGCAATTCGCCGTAGTCCAGGCGCTGGCCCTTGAGCAGCAGCCCTTCGTCGTCCGAGTGGCCGGAGTAGTACAGCAGCACCTCCACGCGGCGGGCCCCGGCGGTGCGGACGCCTTCCGCCAGGCGGCGCACGCGGTCGAAGCCGGCGAGCACGCCCGCGCGGTCCACGTCCGTGAGGAGCACGCGGTCCTGGGGCAGCACGCCGCCCAGCTCCGACAGCACCGTGGAGAAGGCCTTCGCGTCGGTCTCCGCGTAGCGCAGCCGCACGCGCTCCGGGCCGCCGTCGTTGACGCCCACGAGCAGGGCCAGCCGGCGCACGGCCGTGGCTTCGGCGGCGTGGGCGGAGGTGGCCGCGCCCAGCGCGAACAGGAGGATGACGAGCGCTCTCATGGGGAGGGCTTCTCCAGCAGGAAGGAGGTCTGCCCCAGGCCCGTGGGCAGGGTCAGCGGCGCGGTGCGCGCCTCGGGGGATGCGGCGAGCACGCGCGCGGCGGCCATCACACCCTCCAGTTCGAAGGGGGTGTCCGAGGTGATGAGGAAGAACCGCTCGAAGCCGGGGGCGTCGTCCAGCTCGTAGGCGCGGGGCAGCAGGTGCGTGCCGCTGCGCTCCAGGGACGCGGACGTGTCTCCCAGCGCGGGCTGGTGCGAGGTGACGGTGCCCCGGCCGTCCACGGAGAGGATGACGCCCTGGGCGTGGCCGGCGGCGGTGTACGACAGCTGCACCACGTCACCGGCCTGGGCGGGGGCGCCGTCGGTGAGGTGCTCGGTGCGGGTGCCGACCTGGCGGTGCACGTCGAGCCGGGGCTGGAGTCCCTTGCTGCGCGTGGGCTCCAGGACGCCGGGAGTGCCGCCGGTGCCCGTCCACGGATTGTGCGCCTCCTGCTCCTGGGACGACGCCCCCGGCCGGACGAGGACGACGAGGGTCGCGGCGGCGAGCACCGGCACCAGGGCGGGCAGGAAGCGCCAGGAAGGGCGCGATGGCGAGGCCTCGGCGCGGGGCGCGGCGGGCGAGTCGGCGCGAGCGAAGCGGGCCTTCACCTCGCGGGCGACGCGGTCGGGGGGCAGGGCCTCCAGGGTGGCTCGCGAGTCGGCCTCCAGGGCAGCGAGGCGCGCGGGGCCATCGGGTTCGCGGGACAGGCGGTCGCGGGCGGCGGCGAGCTCGTCCGGGGGCAGCTCCCCCAGGGCGATTCGCTCCAGCAGCCAGTCTGGGGTGCGGTGGGGGGACGTCATGCGGCCTCCAGCTCCTGCAGGACAGCGGACAGGGCCCGGAGGCGCTTGCGCACTCCGGACACGGACAGGCCCACTTCGCGGGCGGTCTCCTCCAGCGTCATGCCGTCCACCAGGTGGAGCACGGCGATGTCGCGGCTGGACGCGGGGACGCGGCCAAAGAGGCGGTCCAGCAGGCCCCGGGCGGCGGTGCGCGCCTCGGTGTCGCCGGACGCGGCGATCTTCAGCACCAGCTCATCGTCGCGGTCCTCGGGGCGCCGCTTGGCGCCGCGCAGGCGGTTGAGGCACACGCGGGTGGCAATCTGATGCAGCAGGCTGGAGGGCCCGGCGTCCTTCAGCGCGGCCTGGTAGCGCAGCAGTTGAACGAACACGTCATGCATGGCGTCCACGGCCTGTTCCTCATCGCGCAGCAGGAAGCGGCAGCGCCGGAGCACCTGGGGGCCATAGCGTCGGTAATAGGCCTCCACATCGACGGACACCGCACGCGCCTCCCGGTTGGACCAGGGGAACACCGGTGCCCCGAAAACCTGTCACCGGCATTTTGACGAAAGCGGCGTGCCTACCCCGTTTCCCCCCACC
>NZ_RAWF01000107.1:0-31513 GCF_003612075.1 Corallococcus sp. CA041A | reverse complement strand
GTCCTACCTGCCCCTCCCTGGTGGGCCGAGCGCGCCGAGGCCCTCCTGGCCCCAGGAGATTCGCGGACGTTGGGCCTGGGCGCGCAGTGGGAGCTCCTTGAGCGCTTCGCCTTCGTGCAGGAGAACGTGGAACCGGAGTTGCTCCTTCTGGATGTGCGGGCCCGTCCGGAGCTCCAGGCGCTCTGGGCCGCGCTGCAGGCGCGTGTACTCCTGGTGACCGAGGCGCTGGATGCGGCCGGAGATGACATCGCCCAGCGGCTTCGAACGGGGGACCTCTCTCCGGCACGCTTCCGGGAGCAATGGGAGGGGCTCGGCTTCACCGAGGCCACGGGACGCGCGAGCACGGCGGCGGATGACTGGCTCGAGGGCCTGCTGCGCATTTCACGCATCACCACCGGCCAGGACCGCCCCCCATTCGGTCAGGTGAACCTGGCATCCCGGGCCCAGCGCATCTCAGACTTCCTCTCCATCGCGAAGCCAGGGCCGCGCGACACGGTCTACGATCTCGGCTGTGGCAATGGGAAGTTCGCCATCACAGTCGCCGCGAGCTCCTCCGCCCGGGTCAAGGGCGTGGAGTTCGCAAAGACATACGTCGAGTCCGCGCGCGGCAATAGCGCACGTTTCGCGCTGCCGAACCTGGAGTTCATCCACGCGGATGTCCGAGACGTGGACCTGTCGGACGGCACCGCGTTCTATCTGTACTTCCCCTTCTGGGGAGAGGTGGCGCACGCGGTGGCCCGGATGCTCGGAGACGTCGCGCGGGCCCGGGACATCACCGTGTACGCCTCGGGCCCCCGCCACGACTACGGCGAGCACTTCCTCGAGCAGGTGTCGCAGGGGGCGCTGTGTCTCGCGCCGGGGCGCCACGACTTCGCCGACGTGATGATCCTGCGCAGCGCCGCCTTCGCGTGAGGGGCTTGCGGCGCGCGGCTCCGCGCAGGGGGTTCACGGCAGGTCTCCCGAATCGAAGCGCTCCCCTGCCTCTTCATCCGTGTCGCCCCACGCCACCGGAACCGGAGGGGACACGGCCAACGTCTCTCGCACCCACGCGAGCTGTGCGGATTTCTCCCTGGCCAGGAGCGGCCCGGGCGAGGCGGCCGTGAGCGCCGGTTGCGGGCTGAGCGGCTGCAGCTCACGCTCGTAGTCACACGGACCAATCCGCATCAGGGTGCAGAGGACGCAGGCGCCCTTGGGGCGCCGCAGGTGCCCGGTCTGTGGATTCATGGCGAGCCGTCCCGCCCTGGCCTCCTCCAGGAGTTGCTCGATGACCCGCGCTCGGGACTTCTCGAAGTCGGCGGAGTCCCCGGTGATGTGAGGCGCGAAGATGACTCGCGCCCCCAGCTCGCTGCCATCCGGCGCGGCGCCGAACCTCAGGCGGATCTCCCGGGACATCAGCGACTCCAGCGGCTCCCCCGGCTGGGGATTCCCCTTCACGAAGAGAGACTTCAACTCGGAGATGAGCGCGTTCGCGGTGCTCTGGCTGAAGCACAGCAGCACGGAGGGAAGGCTCTGGAAGAGCTGTCGGAGGAAGTACCTCCGCTCGCGGAAGCACTCGCTGACGATGCCATCCCGCTGGGCGACAGTCATCGGGGGCAGCGTCGGATCCTCCGGGGAGGCTCTCGTGGTCCACTTCGCCGAGGGACACGCCACCATGTTCCCGTAGGAGAGATCCTCCCCTACCCGGAGCTTGTGGCCCCTCCAGCCCATCTCCTCCGCCACTGAGTCCAAGAGCCCCTGGTACGTCTCATACATCTTCTGGGGTTGGAGCTTGAGGGGCACCCGGCGAGCACCGGTCTCGTCCGCGGGCACTTGAAGCTCGAAGTCGGAGTACGGCGTGTCCTGCGCTCCGCCGCCGAAGCGCTCGTAGTCGGCGCGCGGCACCTCCAGCTTGTCCACCGCGCGGTACCGGAAGTAGTGCGCGTATTGCTGGTAGTCGTCGAACAGCGGGTAGAGCGACTGGCGCTTCGCGCTCCACCACGCCGGGAGATTGGGGTTGATCCCGACCGCCATGATGGGGGCCTTGCGGCAGCCACTCAGCGCCTCGGGGACCAGGGGTGCGCGCCCTACGTACTTCGCCGGGTGGACGATGCCTGGCTCGGGAGGCGGGCTGTCCTCCACGTAGTCGTAGCTGTGATAGCTCCCCCACTGACGGAAATAGGCGCAGGGATGGGGCGGCCGGAGGGGTTCCTGCGCCGAGCGCATGGCGTTGCAGGGCATGAGCTCGTAGATGAGCTCGACCTCGATCGGAAGATTGCTCGTGGACATATGTCCCCCCGGCTCGAATGTATGCCTCGCCCGAGTACAGTGAGGGCTCCCTGACGGTCAGGAGACCCCCTGGTGAAAACGCTCCCCCTGCTTCCCCTGCTCTTCGCCTGTGTCGCGGCGCCCGGCGGCCCCGCGTTCGCGGCGGCGCCCCCTCCCACGGTCCTCGCGGGCCTGGACGCGCTGTACCCCGAACTCGATGCGCTCTACCGCGACCTGCACCAGACGCCCGAGCTGTCACTCCAGGAGGAGAAGACAGCGGCGAAGCTGGCCGAGCGCCTGCGCAAGCTCGGCTTCGAGGTGACGCCGAAGGTGGGCGGGCACGGCGTGGTGGCCCTGTTGCGCAACGGCAAGGGCCCCACGGTGATGCTGCGCACGGACCTGGACGGGCTTCCGGTGGAGGAGAAGACGGGACTGCCCTACGCCAGCAGGACGAAGGCGAAGGATGCAGGCGGGACGGAGGTCTCGGTGATGCACGCGTGCGGGCACGACGTGCACATGACGTCATGGATTGGCACGGCCACGCTGCTGGCGCGGACGAAGGACCGGTGGCGTGGCACGTTGATGCTGGTGGGGCAGCCGGCCGAGGAGATTGGAGCCGGGGCCCGGCAGATGCTGGCGGACGGCCTGTTCACGCGCTTCCCCAAGCCGGACGTCGCCGTGGCCATGCACACCGTGGCCAACGCCGCGGCGGGGATGGTGCAGTTCACCCCCGGCTATGCGCTGGCGAGCGTGGACTCGGTGGACGTCACCCTCTACGGCAAGGGCGGGCACGGTGCGTACCCGCACACCACCGTGGACCCGGTGGTGATGGCGGCGCGCACCGTCCTCTCGCTGCAGACGCTCGTCAGCCGGGAGAAGAGCCCGCTGGAGCCGGCCGTGCTCACGGTGGGCTCCATCCACGGTGGCACCAAGAGCAACATCATCCCGGACGAGGTGCGCCTGCAGATCACGCTGCGCACGTACAAGCCGGAGGTGCGCAAGGCGCTGCTGGCTGGCATCGAGCGCATCGCCAAGGCGGAGGCGATGGCATCTGGAGCGCCCCGCCCCCCCACCGTCAACGTCACCGAAGGCACGCCCGCCACCTACAATGACCCGGAACTCACGAAGCGGCTGGTGGCCGCGGTGGGCAAGGTGCTGGGCGAGAAGAACCTCAGCGAGACGCCATCCGTCATGGGCGGAGAGGACTTCTCCGAGTACGGCCGCGCGGGCGTGCCCTCGGTGATGCTGTGGCTGGGCATCACCGAACCCAAACGCTTCGCCGAGGCCAAGGGCACGGAGGAGGCACTCCCCTCCCCGCACTCGCCCCTCTACGCGCCGGACCGCGAGCGCGCGCTGCGCACCGGCGTCACCCTGATGACCACCTCCGCGCTGGAGCTGCTGGGCAAACCCTGACGTCCCCACCCGGGCGCCTCGGGCTTTTCATCCGTTATTGACGGAGTGCCAATAGAGGCCTATCGTTTCGCTTAGCGAGGCGCCCGACCCTCATCCTCCGCGCGCCCCTCCGCCTCGCCGTCAGCAAAGTCAGCCGCGAAGCAGGAGGAGCTCATGCGCGTTGTGAGAAGGCCGTTCGTCGGAAGCGGCGCCGCCGTGCCATTCGTTCGCATGCTGTCTGTCATGGCGGCGTTGGCGGTGCCTGGCGTCGGCGCCGCGAGTGATTTGCTGGGGAGCAGTCGAGGCGGCTCGGCGCAGTGGGACTTCTGCTATGGCAAGCCGGACAGTGCGCTCTTGCCGGTGGATCCTCGGACCCTGGTGCAGCCCGGCATCAGTGACGGGCGGGCGGTGCACTTCAATGCCTACTGGAAGAATTGTCATGTCGATCCAGAGGCCGTGAAGGAGCAGGGAGCAGCGAAGAGCTGTGGCGAACTGCGTGCGCGCTTCGCTCATGGCGAGGGGCTGCTGACCAATGGCCATCCCGGAGTGGGCGTGCTGTTCACCGGCACCAACTACACACGGCCCGAGGCTGCGTTCGGCATCGCTACCTTCTCCGCGGCGCAGTACAACGAACTGTGGCGCGTCTGGGGCTTTCTCTTCCGTCCCGACAACTTCGACACCCTGGTCGCCCAGCGCTACGGGTCGGGGCAGAGTACCGCGCGCAATCCCTATCCATTGCCCGGGCAGCTTCCGAATCTCTCCAACGGCGGGAGCGGACAACTGCCGCAGATGCTCACGCAGCTTCGCAACCCGGATGGGAGCTGGAGCGGCCGCATCGGCGTCACCTGTCATGCCTGCCACAGCGGCATGGTGGGCAAACCCGGGGATGGCCCGGGCCTGGGGGTGCAGGTGGGCGGCGGCAGCAGCCTGGCGGACCTGGACCTGTTCCTGAGCGACCTGTTGCCCCTGGGCTACCCGGCGTCGCTCGCCACGTTCCTGAACCTCAACCGGACCCGTGGCACCAACAACGCCAGCGACATCAACCTCGCCTTCCTGTTCCCGGACGAGAACCTGCTGACGCCTTCCGAGGTGATTGGGCTCATCAACTCCGGCTCGACCGCCGGAATGGATACGCCCGCCTGGTGGAACATGGGGCACCGGCCGGTGAAGTTCGTCGACGGCGTCTTCCCCATGGATGCGCCGCGCGTGGACATGGTGTTCTACACGCCGTTCATCGGCCTGTTCGGAAGCGCCGGCGGGCCGCTGAGTGAAGCGGGCCAGGACTGGATGCGGACCAACGGCCCGGCGCTCAACACCTGGGTCGATTCACTCAAGTCACCGCCCTATCCACTGCCCATCAACCAGGCGCTGGCCGAGCAGGGGGCGGTGCTGTTCCACACGCTCGACATGTGGGCACCGGGGCGCAACAACGCCGTGCCGCGACCGCAGGGCAACGGCTCGTGCGCGAGCTGCCATGGGGCCTACTCGCCCCGCTACGTCAACAACCCGGCCTTCCTGGCGACACCGGCGCTGGAGGGCATGGCGAGCTACATCGCCCCGCTGAGAATCATTGGCACCGACCCGGTCCGGGTGAATACCAACAACGCGGCGGTTCAGTCCGCGGGCGCCAAGAACTTCTTCGGCTACCCCTCAACGGCTGGCACCGCCAACGACTGTGGTCCGCAGAACCAGCCGCACATCCGTGGCAATCGGGAACTCGGCTACCTCGCGCCGCCGCTGTACGGGGTCTGGGCCACCTCGCCGTACTTGCACAACGGCTCGGTTCCCAATGTCTGGGAGGTGCTCAAGCCCGCTGACCGCAAGCCCATCTGGCGCCGGGTCTCCGCGCCGCCGCGGTGGGATCAGCCGCTGAGCCTCATGGGCTTCGACACGGACCTGCAACGCGCCTACGACTCCACCAGGCTCGGCTGGAAGTACGACACCATCCCCTGCAAGTGGCGCACGCCCCTGAATCCAGCGGTGTCGCCGTACATCAACTGCCAGCCGGGCGACGAGTTCACCACTCCCCTGGCGCAGGAGATGATGAACGTGCTCTTCAGCAACCTGGCTCTTTCCTGGAACATCCTCTTCCCGCCCACCCGCACGCGGCAGCAGCTCGAGGACCGGAAGATCTACAACACCAACGCCTTCGGCCAGGACAACGGCGGCCACGAGTTCAATTCCGTGCTCACCGACCCGGAGCGTCTGGCCATCATCGAGTACCTCAAGACGCTCTGACTTGAGAAGATGGGGCCCCGCCGTCGCGCGGGGCTCGCATGAAGAACAAGCTCGTCGACTACTTCCGCCGCATCGCTCCTCTGTCGGACGAGGAAGCCCAGGCCATCCTGGACAGCATGGTGGTGAGGACCTGTCCGAAAGGCACTCACCTGCTCATGGCGGGCCAGGTCTCCACCGAGGCCTACTTCGTCCTCCAGGGCTGCGTCCGCCAGTACGCCCTCGTCGACGGGGAGGAGCGGAGCAACGGGTTCTTCACCGAGGACGAATGGGTCCTCTCCATTCACAGCATGATGAACCGGACCCCGGCGGATCACTTCATGGTCTGCGCGGAGGACACCACGGTGGTCGTGGGCACCGAGCAACGCGAGGGGGACCTGTATCGGCGCTTCCCGCGCTTCGAGAGCATCTCCCGGAGGGTGATGCAGAAGGTCCTGGCGGAACAGCAGGAGCGGTTCGCTTCCTATCTCACCGAGACGCCGGAGCAGCGCTACCTCAAGCTCTCGAAGACGCGGCCGGACATCCTCCAGCGGATTCCCCAATACCAGCTGGCCACCTACATCGGCGTGAAGCCCGAGTCGCTGAGCCGGATCCGGAAGCGCATCGCCACGCGCGGCAAGCCGGCTACGCCGCGACGGAGGGCGTGACCGTCCGGAACCCCGGGGCGATGAGCCAGCCGCCGAGGGTCAGCTCGAACAGGCCCCCGGGCCCGGAGAAGAGGATGCCCCACGGCAGCCCGAAGAGCTCCAGCACGGACCCCAGCGCCAGAAGCCCGTAGCCCACCGCGCCCACCAGCGGGAGCCACGAGGGGAGAAGCCGGGAGCGGTACAGCGACAGGCAGAACGCCACGCTGCCGACCCCCAGGATGATCATCGCGAGCTGGTACGCCCAGAAGTTCCCCTTCGACAGCAGCTGGAACAGCGTCTCCTGCCCTTGCGCGGATTCTCCGAGTTCAAGGATGCACAGCAGGAACACCACTCCAACGATGAGGGTCAGCGCCTCCATCACCCGCGTGCAGACGTACGCGACGGCGATGCCCGGGCTCCGCTCACGGAGGATGGGAAAGAACAGCACGCCAATTCCGACGACGAAGAGGGAGTTCAACAGGAGCAGCAGCGCGCCCCCCACGAACAGCGTCCTCTGTCCGGACAGGTGCTCCGGCTCATTCAGGACGGAGGTGACGAGCGCGGTGCCGATGCCGTAGGCAAGAAACGGCAGGAGGAAGAGTGCTCCCAGGGAGCGGGAGTGAAGGCGGGAGATGTTCATCGCGAGGGATCCAGAACGTTCAGCGACGTTGTGGCCTCCAGACTGGAGGGGGGAGCCCTCGCCCGCATTGACGAGGATCAAGAAGTGGGCACGGCCCGGTCCACCCTACCCGCCACGCGGGTCCATGCTCCGCGTGAACCCGGGCTTGCGGCGCGCGTGCGAAGCCTGCTCGTTGAGCTTGATGACCGAGCACAGCGGCAGGTCCTCGATGCGGCCGAGCGCACGGATGCGCCCGAGGTAGGCCTCAGTCAGCCCGCCCGCAGCTCCGCGACCGTCGCCGCTTCGAGCGCGAAGGCACCGGCCGTGGTGGACCCGATGCCTCCTCCGGGAGGAAGGGCCCGCTTGCCTCGGTCACTTCAGGTTCGTCATGAAGAACGTGGTCAGCTTTTCAAAGGGAATCCGGCCGACGCGGTCGTAGAGGTCCACGTGACCCGCGCCGGGCACGAGGACCCGTTCCTTGGGTTCACCGGCGAGCCGGTAGGCCTCGTCGCTGAACTCCCGGGAATGGGCGTTCTCGCCCGCGATGAAGAGCATCGGCCGGGGAGAGATCGTCTCGATGTCCGTGAACGGGTAGAAGTTCATGAACCGGGTATTGCTGCTGAGCGTCGGGTGCGTCGTGGTGTTCGAGTGGTGCCCACGCGCGGTGCGATAGAAGTCGTAGAACTCACGGTCCGTCGCAGTGGATTGGTCATTCAGGGTCTCGGGCGTTCCGCTCGTATATTTCGTTTCACCGCCCGCGAACTCCACATCGCGCTGCAGGGCTGCCTCCTCGATGTACTTCTTCCTCTGCTCGAGGCTCACCGAGTGCCGGAGCCCGTTCCGGTTGGCGGCGCCCATGTCATACATGCTGACGGTCGCGATGGCCTTGATGCGAGGATCGATCTTGGCCGCGCTGATGACGAAGCTCCCGCTGCCGCAGATTCCGATGGCGCCCACCCGCTCCTTGTCGACAAACGGCTGGGAGCGCAGGAAGTCCACCGCGGCGCTGAAGTCCTCGGCATAGATGTCCGGCGCGACGACATTGCGGGGTTGGCCCGCACTCTCGCCCCAGAAGGACAGGTCCAGGGACAGGGTGACGAATCCCTGCTCCGCCATCTTCGTGGCGTACAGGTTCGCGCTCTGCTCCTTGACCGCACCCATGGGATGTCCGACGACGATCGCCGGGGTCTTCGCGTCGCGGTTCAGGCCTTTGGGAACGAACAGGTTCCCAACGACATCCATCTTGTATTGGTTCTTGAAGACAACCTTCTCCACGGTGACCTGGTCGCTCGTGTAGAAGTTGTCCGCACCGTTGGATGTGTCACCAGACGCGAGGCCCGGTGTTGGACGCGCCACTGCTGCCGACGGCGATGCGCAGGCCGCGAGCGCGGAGAGGGACACCCGCAGGAGCGCGCCAGGCAAACGTGATTTCATTGTCTTCATCCTCATGGGTTGATTGAGCCTTCAGGCTTCGACGCTCGGATGGCCAGCAGGGCCGCGCCCCCGAGCAGCAAGGCGCTCACTCCGAACGAACTCCGGTAGCCGCTCCGGTCGAACAGCAGCCCTCCAAGCGAAGCGCCCACGGTGATGGCGAGCTGGATGGCCGCGACCATGAGGCCGCCGCCAGCCTCCGCGTCGCGCGGCAGTGTGCGGCTGAGCCACGTCCACCACGCGACCGGTGCCGCCGTGCCGATGAGTCCCCACCCCACCAGCAGGACGGCCGTTGCCGCGAGGGATGGGCCGAAGACGATGAGCAGGACCGCGATGACGGCCATCGCCACGGGGGCTGAGATGAGCACCGCGGACAACCGCCTGCCCACGAGGAAGCCGATGAGGTACGTGCCCAGAAGCCCCGCGATGCCCATTCCCAACAGGAGCAGCGAGAGGGTGGACACCCCGACCCGTGTGACGGTTTCCAGGAAGGGACGCAGGTACGTGAAGAGGGCGAACTGGCCCATGAAGAAGAGCGCGACCGCCAGGATGCCCCACCGCGCCTTCGGGCGCCGGAGGATGGCGAAGGTGCTCGGAGGCGGAGCGGCGCGCTCCGTGGGCATTGGGGGCAAGGTGGAGGCCTGCCACACGAGGGTGATGGCCGCGAGCGGAACGACCGCGAAGAACGCGCCCCGCCACCCGATGTACTGGCCCAGGAAGCTGCCGAGCGGCGCCGCGATGGTGGTGGCCAGCGCGTTGCCACCGTTCAGCAGGCCAAGCGCGCGCGGTACCTCGTCCTGGGGGACCAGGCGCATGACGGTGGCCGCGGACAACGACCAGAAGCCGCCAATGACGACGCCGATGAGCGCACGGCCCACCATGAGCACGGCGTAGCTGGGCGCGAAGGCGGTCACGAGCCCCGAAGCCAACATGACGCCGGTGAGACCGAGGAGCAGCCTCCGGCGGTCGACGGACCTGGCCAAGGACGTGATGAAGAGGCTCGTCAGCACGGCGAAGAGACCGGAGACGGCGATCGCCTGGCCCGCGCGGCCTTCGCTCAGGTGGAGGTCCGACGCGATGGGCGTCAGGAGGCTCACCGGCATGAACTCGGACGCGATGAGCGTCGAGACACACAGGGTGAGCGCGAACACGGCGCTCCATGACGCGGAGCGCGGGGCCGGCGCCACGGACGCGCCAGCGAGTGAGATGGACATGAGGCTCCCTCAGGTTGTCGGGCGCGCTGGAAGGCTTCGACGTCCGCAAGGCCCTTGCCGTGCGCGTCATGCCCCCGAAGCAGCAGGGCCCGGTGAAAGAACTACGCGGCGCACCCTCCGAGGACTAGATGTCGAGGAGCGAACGGGCCGTTAAGCAGGGGTTGATGGTGGCCCGGCGATTCGTGCCCCAGAGGAGTCCCGACATGAAGACGGTCCTCTTCCAGCAGCTGCACGTGTTCCTTGCCGTCGCGCGGCTTCAGAGCTTCCGTGGCGCGGCGCGCGAGCTCGGCGTCTCCACGGCCGCCGTGAGCCAGTCCGTCCGGCAGCTGGAGGAGCAGCTGAGCGTGGTCCTGCTCCACCGCACCACTCGCAGCGTGTCCCTGACGGATGCGGGACGGCGGCTCGTGGAGGAGGCCGGTCCGGGCCTTGCTCAGGCGGCCGCCGCGCTCCACGGTGCCTCGGCCGAGCCAGGCGAGGTCGTCGGACGGCTGAAGCTGTCCGTGCCACGAGCAGCGGTGTCCCTGCTCATCGCGCCCGTGCTGTCAGCCTTCCGCGCGCGATACCCCCGCGTGGAGGTGGACATCATCGTCGAACAGCGCCTCATCGATATCGTCGCGGAGGGCTACGACGCAGGCGTGCGTCTGAGCGAGACCATCGAGCGCGACATGGTGCAGGTGCGTCTGACGGATGCCTTCCGCTTCGTGGTGGTGGGTGCACCGGCCTATCTCGATAAGCGCGGGGCTCCTGAGCGCCCCGAGGACCTGCTCCAGCACGAATGCATCGTCCTGCGCTCACAGACGACCGGAACTCCCTATGCCTGGGAGCTGGAGCGCGAAAGCAGGACCTGGCGCATCCCGGTGCGCGGCAATGTCGCCACCAACGACGAGATGGCCGGCGTGACATTCGCCATCGAGGGGCTGGGGCTGGCGTACGTCCAAGAGCCAGCCATCCAGGAGCATCTGGATTCCGGACGCCTCGTGCGGGTGCTGGAGGACTACGCGCCCTTCGTGCCGGGTTTCTTCCTCTACTCCCCCAGCCGCGCACAGCGCTCGGAGCCCCTGCGCCGCTTCATCGAGGCAGCGAAGGAGCTGGCTGGCAGGGCGGGCTGAATTGCTCGGGTGCCGCGCCTTCGCGGAGCAGTTCCAGGTGGCCCTTCGTGGCTGCGCGGAGTCGCCCCAGCCCACGCGCTTGAGCACCAGCAGGTCCGGGACGCCCTGCACGAGGGAGTGGCCCCGGGCCCTTTGCCTCAACACTCCCGGCGGGAACGCCTCTGGAGCCAGAGGGCGCTCCCCAGGAGCGCGAACCACGCGGCGCCTCCACCACCGCCGGAAGCCTCCGCCGAGCACGCGCACCCCGTCGTCACCTCCCCGCCCGCCGGTGGGGGCACGAAGTACGCCACCGTCACCTGGAACGTGCACGAAGCGGAGAGGCCTGACGCATCCTGGGCCGTCGCTGTCACGACCGTCGCGCCGCGCGGAAACCCACTGCCAGACGCGTGGCTGTAGGTCACGGGAACCACCGGCGTCACCGCATCCCGGGCCACGGCCTCCGGGAAGGTCACGACCGTGCCCTCGTCGCTCCCGGTCTTGATCACCACATCCGAGGGGCAGCTGAGCTCGGGGGGCGTGGTGTCCCTCACGGTGATGGAGAAGGCACACGTGGCGGCATTGGACGCCGCATCCGTCGCCGTCACGGTGACCTCCGTGGTTCCCAGCGGGAAGCGGGCCCCCGCACTGGCGCTGGACGTCACCGAGGGGAAAGGCGTCACCGCGTCCCGGGGATTCACGAGAAGGAACGGAACGGACGCGCCGTCGGGGCCCTCTGCTTCGGCCACGAGGTCCCCCGGACAGCCCACTTGCGGCGGCGTGGTGTCGCGCACGGTGACGGTGAAGGCACAGCTCGCCGTGCGCCCTCGTTCGTCACGTGCGGTCGCCGTCACCAACGTGTCCCCCAGCGGGAACACGCTGTCGCTCGCGGAGCTGTACGTCACCGACACCCCGCCGGTCCCCGTGGCGCTCGCTTCCGGGTAATGGACGGGCGCACCCGTGGCGGCAATGGCCTCGGCCTGGATGTCCACCGGACAGGTGATTGCCGGTGCTGGCGTCTCCGCCACCTGGACTTGGAAGGCGCACGAAGAGGAGTTCCCGGCGGCATCCGTCGCCACGACCGTGACCTTGGTGAGCCCCAGACCAAACCGTGTCCCGGTCGCATGGCTGTATTCGAGCGTCGCGGCGGAGACCGTATCCGTCGCGATGGCGTCCGGATACTCCACCGTGGCGCCGTCATTGGCCGTCGCCCAGGTGCTCACGTCCACCGGACAGGTGAGTTCCGGCGGCGTGGTGTCCCACACGTCGACCGTGAAGGAGCAGGTGGCGCTATTGCCCACGGCGTCGGCTGCGGTGACGACCACCGACGTGGTCCCCAGCGGAAACGGGGTCCCGCTCTCCTGGCTGTAGCGGAGCGTCGGAGTCTCCCCGCGCTCATCGGTTGCCGTCACGAGCGGGTAGTCCACCGTCGCACCCTGGGCGCTCGTCGCCTCGGCCACCAGGGACGCTGGGCACGTCAACCGGGGTGGCGTCTGGTCTATGACCCGCGGGAGGCGCCACACCTCACTCCCGTGCAACCCGTCGTAGGCGACGAAGATCAGATCGTCGCCCAGCTGCGCCAGCTGCCCCGGATTGGACCACTCCCCGCCTCTCGCGAAGGGCTGCGTCCCCGTCGACGTTCCATCGCTCTGCCAGATCGTCGTTCGGCCCTGGCCAGACAAGGTTGTGAACAAGAGCGTTCCCCCGACGACCACGAAGTTGCTGGGATAGGAACCCCCGACGCCGGGGACGAGGTCCTTGACACAGACCGTGCCCGCCTCGGAGCCATCCGTGCGCCACAGCTCGTTGCCCTGCTGGCCGTCGAAGAATCCGAAGAAGAGCTGCCCCTGGTAGACCTTGAGATTGGATGCGGAGATGGTGGAACTGGCGCTCCCAGGAGAGAGGTCCTTGACGCGCACGGTGCCTTCTTCCGTGCCGTCACTCCTCCAAAGCTCCGTGCCACTCGAGCCATCATTGGCCATGAAAAAGGCCACTCCGTCCACATCGACGAATTGGCCCCAGTCGGGCGTCCTGCTGCTGGCGGTCCCGGGCCAGATGTCCTTCACCCGCATGGTGCCGGCCTCGGTGCCGTCGCTCTTCCACAACTCGGAGCCCGTGACGCCATCATTGGCGAAGAAGAAGAGCTGCTCGCCCACCGTGGAGATGTCGATGGGGGTACTGCTCCCGCTGCCCACGGCGATGTCCTTCACCCGCACGGTGCCCGCCTCGGTCCCGTCGCTCTTCCACAGCTCGTAGCCCGAGGTGCCTTCGGAGGCCGTGAAGTAGACGTGGTCCTTGAGGATCGCGAGCCCTGGCAGGGGCGGAATGCTTTGCGACACGGGATTGATGTCCTTCACCTGCACGGTGCCTGCCTCGGTCCCGTCGCTCCTCCACAGCTCTCGCCCTCCGATTCGCTCCGAGGCCGTGAACAGCAGCAGGTTCCCCAGTCGCCTCAGGTTCGCGACATCCCTCCCTCCTTCGGGAAAGCTGTTCAGCACCTGCATGGTGCCTGACTCGGTGCCGTCGCTCTTCCACAACAGGGAGGACCCCGTGGCGTCCAAAGCCGTGAAGTAGAGCATGCCCCCCATCGGCGTCAGTTGCGTGGGCATGCCCCGCTTCTGCCCTGGCAAGAGGTCCTTCACCAACGCGGTTCCCGCCGGAGTGCCATCCGTCCGCCAGAGTTCCCGCCCATGCGGCCCATCCTCAGCGTCGAAGTACAGCACGCCATTCAAGGCCACGCCGAAAGAGGGAGCGGAGCTCTTCTTGAAGGTGGAGATATTCCGCATCTGCACGGTGCCAGCCAAGGTGCCATCGCTCCTCCAGAGCTCGCGGCCGCTCACCCCGTCATTGGCCGCGAAGTAGAGCGCATCCCGGACGACCCGCAGGGAGGATGGCGCCGAGCTGGCGGCGCCAGGCCACAGGTCGACCGCCCGGACCGTCCCGGCTTCCGTGCCGTCGGTGCGCCACAACTCGGCTCCGCTCGTCTCATCTTCGGCGGTGAAGTACAGCAGGCCCTGGAAGGCGGCGAGCGAAACGCGCTCTTGCACCGAGCTCCCGCGACGGATCACCATGACGCGCTGGGTCCCCGACTCCGAGCCATCGCTCTTCCACAACTCGCGGACGCCCGCCCCGGTGCGACGGGTGAAGAAGAGGAGGTTGCCCACCACGGTCAGAGACTGCGGCCTGTCTTCTTCCCGGAAGGCGGGAAACAGCGAGACCTCGACCGTCCCCTCCGCGGTGCCATCGCTCTTCCACAACGCGACAAGGCTTCGATCCTGAGCGGTGAAGAAGAGCGTGCCATGGACGTTCGTGAAAACACCAAGCCGGTTGTCCGCGCCACGGGAGGTGATGTCCTTGATGCGCACGGTGCCCGCAGCCGTCCCATCGCTCCGCCACAGCGCCCGTCCACCCGATGGCTTGGGCCCCTCGAAGTACAGCCGGTTCCCGATGACCGCGCAGGCCAGGTCCGGGGTCGGTATGAAGTCGCCAAAGTTCTCTTCGTTGAGGGTCCTGACGACGACGGTGCCGTTCGCGGTGCCATTGCTCTTCCACAGCGCGAGGCCGTACGTCGAGCTGTCTGCGACGAAGAACAGCGTCCCGTTGAAGTTCGTCAGACAGCCGGGCTCCTGCATCGTGGGGGGCTTCTGGGGCTGCACCAGGACGGTGCCCGCGGTCGTTCCATCGCTCTTCCAAAGGCGTCTTCCGTACACGCCGTCGTCGGCAGTGAAGAACAGCGTGTTCCCCACCGCCGTGAGCTGTTCCGGATACGAGCTATCCGACGGGTGGAGGTTCCTCACGCGCGAGGTTCCCATGGCGGTGCCATCGGTCTTCCACAGCTCAACATCCTGATTGCTGGTGTCCGCATCTCCGGCGGTGAAGAAGACGGTGCCGTTCACCGCGGTGAAGGACGCCACCTCATGAAGGCTCAGCTCTGGGCGCGGGTAGGGAGGAAGAAGGCGGACGGTCCCGTTGACGGTCCCATCGCTCCTCCAGGGAGCATGGAAGTCGGGAAAGAGTCCGGCCGAGAAATAGAGGAGTCCATTCGCCTCCGTCAGCGTCATGGGTGAGGAATCGGTGTCCCCCGGCCACAGGTCGCCCAGGAACTCAGCGGCGTACTGGGGCGGGTCCAGCAGTCGCGCCGACTGAGTGACGGGCGAGAAGGGCTTCTCCTTCGCCTCCTCGCAACCGCCCACGCCAATGAGCGCCCCCACCGCGGCCAGAACCGCGAACAGCCTCAACCCCAACGAACTCATGCCGGGAAACATCGCCGGAGGAGCCACTCCAGATCAAACCGGGTTCGGACACACTCACCCGCGAGCAGTGCGGCTCCAAAGACATACTTGGAAACCGGACCTCACCCGGGAAGCGTGAACTTCCCACCTGAAACGACCACGAGCGGCCTCCGTGAGGACAACCTCAGGGAAGGTGCGAGCCCACGGGCCGCGACAACAAGACATCCACGGCGGCGCGCGGGTGCAGTGGATCGTCGTCGAGCACCACCTCGGGCCGCAGCAGCAGCTGCTCCCTCGCGCCCGAGGGACGGACCAGCACGAACCATGCACCGCTCCGGCTGGCCTACCGCGCGGGACGAGCTGGCAATCTCGGGGCCGTGGGCGGATTTGCCCGGGGCCTCCTGCGCGTCGCGACGCGCGACTTCGAGCAGGCGCTGAAGTTGGAGGACGTGGCCCTCGACGGTCCACGACGCGAACTCTGGACCGCTCGCAACAAGGGCTGGCTGAGCGCCAGGGACGTCGAGGAGGTCAACAGACTCATCGAGCGCCTCTGCGAGCTCACCAGCCAGCCAAGGGCGCCCGGTCGCGAGCAACTGATGAGCCTCTCCTTCGTGCTCGCGCCCATCCGCGCTCGCGCGAAGCGGCGGGCTCCGTCCGGAAGCCGCTGAGGCCCGCCAGTCCGCGGCCCATTCCGGAGGAAGAAACGCGCCACCGGCCCCTGGGGAGGTTGCTCTCCGGTACAGTGTGGTACGAAAGATCCAGTTCTGAAACCGGAGGCTGCGTTGAAGTTGTTTCGAGTGTGCCTGACTTCGCTGTTGGTGTTGGCCGTCGCGTGCGGCGGTGATTCGGATTCTCCGGAGGCGCCCGACGCCGGGCAGACCCGGCCCGACTCGGGCACCGAGACGCCCGACTCGGGCAATCCGCTGCCGGACTCCGGCACCGAGACGCCGGACTCCGGCACCGAGACGCCTGACGCCGGCACCGAGACGCCGGACTCCGGCACTGAAACGCCTGACTCGGGCACGGAGACGCCTGACGCGGGTTCGGAGACCCCGGACTCGGGCACCGAGACGCCTGACGCCGGCACCGAGCCGACCGACGCGGGCTCCGGGAATCCGGACGCGGGCGGGCCCACCGAGGTGAACGTCATCGACAACGGTGGCTTCGAGGAGTGGTCCGGTGCGCTTCCGGCGCGGTGGTCCGGGAGCACGACGAACATCGAAGAAGTGGTGCGGAAGGTCACGACGCAGCCCTTCGAGGGCGTGAACGCGGCCCAGCTGATCAACACCTCGGCCACCCACAGGCGCTTCACCACCGTGGCGAAGTCCATGGCCGCGGGCCGCTACTCCTGCACCTACCAGGCGCGGGGGACCGGTGACGTCCGCAACGCCTGGTTCGGCACCGACTACTCCAGCTACTCCTCCTACACCTCCGTCGACTCCCGGTCGTGGACCCAGGTGAGCTACAACTTCAACCTGGCCAGCTCCGTCTTCGACACCTTCGAGCTCATCTTCAGCGTCCGGAACACCAGCGGCGATCACCTGCTCATCGACGACGTCCGCTGTGTGCGGGCCCCCGAGCCGTGCGATTCAGTCAGCTGCGAGGCCTGGGCGCGTTGCGACAACACCACCGTGACCTGCAAGCCGCTCTCCGGCCGCTGCGACGACACCACGAACTGCAGCGAGTGGCAGTCCTGCGACGCGACCCACACCTGCGTGACCGCCGAGGACCGCTGCACCCGCCACGCGGATTGCGCGGGGACCCCGGAGACGCCCGTCTGCGACACCGCCTCGCACCTCTGCATCGAGGGCGACCCCTGCGCCGGCGTCACGTGCAGCAACCCTGCGACGAGCTGCAACCCCAGCACGGGCGTGTGCGAGCTGGCCGAAGGCGCCTGCTTCACGACGTATGACTGCCGCGGCGCCCTGCCCGCCTGCGACCCGGCCACCCGCCGCTGCGTCGCGGCCGAGCACTCCGCGAACATCATCCGCAACGGCGGCTTCGAGAACTGGAGCACCCGCGCCATCCCCTACTACGGGAACAACTACGTCCCGGACTCCTGGTACGGGCTGGACAACGGCATCACGGACCCGGGCACGGAGATCAAGCCCTCGCGCCTCGCGCGCTACACGAGCGCGGTGCACGGCGGCTCGGCGGCGCTGCAGTTCGTGGTGCCCATCCAGGTCGCGGAGCGCTTCACCACCGAGAAGTTCAACGTGCCGGTGGGCAACTACTCCTGCTCGTACCGGGTGCGCGGCCACGGCAGCATCCGCCACCGCAGCTACTCGAGCGGCGGCTGGAGCCCGCAGACGGACTTCGTCACCGTGGACAGCGACGAGTGGCAGCCGGTGTTCTTCCGCTTCACCGGCAACGTGCGCGACTGGCGCCTGTTCTTCTATCCGAGCCGCAGCGTCGCCGACCGCGACCACCTCCAGGTCGACGACGTCGTCTGCACGAAGGACTAGGAATCGTCGCTGAGATGACGGGAGCGATGGGGCGTGGAGCCTCATCGCTCCCAGGGCTACGGCTTGAGCTGACTCAGGGCATCAGCCGCGGCTTCCCGAACGGGGTAGCGCGGATACGTCCGGGTGTGGTCCTCGGAGAAGTAGCCACCTTGCGTGTACGGATCCTTGGACAGCTTCCGCAACTGGGGAGCAGCCAACGGCGAGCCGAGCTGGCCCAGCGCTTTCGCCGTCACCTCGCGGGTCTGCCCATCCTTCGCCTTGAGGAGCGGCAGGAGTCGTGTCGCCATGGCATCCCGCTCCTGCGGGTTCAGCGCCGTTGCGCACTGATCCCCCAGCATGCGGATGGGGCGCCTTTCGCCGGATCCGCCGCCCAGGACATGGTTCTTTGAACAGGGGTCTGACCGGGGCCGCTCCGTGAGAATGCCGAGCGCGGCGACCGCACGGTGCTGCGTCTCCCCCAGGGAGTCCAAGGCCAGGGCGGCCAGCGGATCCAGCGCGTCACGCTGCCCGACATCCGCGAAGCCCTCCAGCGCCAGCACGCGCTTCTCCCACGCCTCCGGTCCGCGCTGCTGGAGCCGCCGGAGGGCGTCCGTTCGCAAGGGCTCCGGAGCCGCGGAGAGCACCCGCTTCAACTCCTCCGGCGGGATATCCCGGTGACGTGTCACCAGGGCGCCCCGGTAGAGCCGCGCCACGTCGAAGCCTGCTTCGCGCAGCCGCGTCGGCCCATAGGGTGGCGACGCGGCCAGGTCTCCCCAGTACCGGTCTCCGACGTCCAGGAGCCGCTCGGCGACGATGCCACGGCAGCCCGCGTGCTGTTCGGTGGTCCGGATGACGCCGAGGATCTGTTCGTTCAGCGTGATTTCCCATCCCGTCCCGCAGGCGCCATCGACGGGACTGGTGCGGCGATAGAGGGCCGCGGCCTCACTGAACGCGCCAAGGTCCTCCTGCACCGCGGCCCACTCCCGCATCACCGATGCATAGCGGGAACCGTGCCAGCCGTAGGCGTTCTCTTCGGACGCCTTCAGGGGAGCGGGATAGCCCAGGAGCACCAGGTAGCGCCGTGCGGCGGTGTCCATGCCCCGGATGTCGCCTCGGAGGCGGGCGGACCGCAGCTCCGCATCGGCAGCGTCGAGCGACGCATTGGCCTGCGCCGGCTTGCGCCAGTCACCACCGGGCTCCTGAGTCTCCCCCACCGGCGGGCCTGCCTCACGGACCGCGACAAGAAAGTATGAGAGGTCCTCGAGTTCCTCCGGCGTAGGCCGCACGGCGACGAGCTTCCCACCCTGGGCACGGAGGACCGCGAAGTGGCCCAGGCCGGCTCGTTCCGCGGCGATCTCTTCGTTGGAAGGGGGAGCGCAGGACCGCGTGGCGAGGGCCCGGAGCATCGACCGCGTCTGGATGACCTCGCGGGCCTGCATCGCGTCGAAGGAGCCTCGTGCATCCAGTTGCCAGAGAAGTGGAAGCACCTCCGCGCCGCCGTGCTCGCCAAGCTCGTCGATGAGCCCCTTCACGCTCCTGGCCACCTGCTGCATGTCCTCCGTTTCAGCTGGGACCCGGAAGTCGAACTCCTGGCACTCATCGGTCCCCGCGAGGCAGCGTGTGAGCAACGTTCGAAGCTTGCGCTCGATGTCGGCGGGCGCCGGTGCTTCCGCGTGAGCGGGAATCGCGCTGAGCCACCAGCACGAACACAGCAGGACGATCAGGCCTCTCATGAGAGGAATCATACGCCACCCCTGCCCGGTGCTGACAGCCCAGGGGTTGGTGTGCTTGCACTGTTCACAGTACGTTCGGGCCGTGATGATTCTCTCCACCTGTCACTGCGGTCGCGCCTCACTCGAGGTGGAGTCCGAGCCGACTACTGTCACCGACTGCAATTGCTCCATCTGCCGCCGCTACGGCGTGCTGTGGTCGTACTACGCGCCCCGCCAGGTCCACATTCGAGCGGAAGTAGCGGCCCAGGACACGTACCAGTGGGGCGAGGAGAAGATCGCCTTCCACCGCTGCGCGCACTGCGGCTGTGTCTCGCACTGGGCTTCGCTCGACCCCGCCCGCGACCGGATGGGCGTCAACGCCCGGCGCATGCCGCTCGAGCTCCTCGCGAAGGTTCGCGTGCGGCACCTCGATGGTGCCGTCACCGAGCACTACATCGACTGAGACCCACCGCCGTGCGTCAGCTGACGTGGAATGGCATCTGCCGCTCGAACTCGCGGCTGGGGACTCCGATGACGGAGTACGCCGGTGACTGGATGGGCGGCATGAGGCCCAGGATGCGGCGGTGGAAGGTCGGGTAGCTGGCCTTGAACTTCCCCCCGTTCCACACGCGCAGCAGGTTGGCCGTGAAGAGGCCGTTGTGGACGCCGTCGCTGGAGAGCTGGTTGTCCTGGCAGCCGGAGATGAGCAGCACCGTGGCCTTGAGCGTCAGCCTCGGGTCCTCCTTGGGCAGCCCCTTCAGGATGGCGTCGTACATCGCCTTGTTGTCGCGGTACGTGCGCTGCTCGATGCCCAGGGGCATCTCCTTGAAGCGCCGCTCCGTGGGCTCCGTGCTCCGCAACGAATCCGCCAGCAGCTGCAGGCTGCCGCTGGAGCGCAGGGCCGCATAGGCCACGCTGCTCACCGAACCGCTGTGGCAGCTGTCGGAGAGCATGAAGACCCGCACGCCCGCCTTGAGCTTCCCCATCGCCTGGTAGATCTCGTCGTCGACGAGCTCCCCGTCATACAGACACCACGTCTCATCCAGCCCGTCGTCCTCATCCCCGTTCATGTCGGGGAGCTGACCGCCGTGCCCCGAATAGGTGAACAGCAACAGGTCCCCTGCCTGGAGCACCGACGCCGCCTCGCCCACCTCCGCCAGCACCTTCGCGCGCGTGGCGTCCTTCGTGAGGAAGGGGCGGACGCGGCTGAACTCCTGCGCCTTCGCGATGCTGACCATGTCCTCGGCGTCCGCTTCGCACGCCTGCAGCTGGCCATCCCAGCCCGCGTAGTGCTTCGGATCCACCGCGTTCAAACCGATGTTGATGGAATATCCCTGCGCCATGACAGTCTTTGCCTCCTTCACTCACGGTGGAGACGGACGGCCGGGATGGCAGGGAGGGGGCGGGGCGCGCCGCGTCCTTCCGGCCCTGTCCCGACCGGGAACCCGGGGCTCGCTCCCTCCGCTCCCGTGTGACACGACGGGTTACTCAGCGCGTCCGGCTGTGACCTGACACGCCACGCGGACTGGCCTCACGGCGCCCTGCCCAGAGGAGGAGCCACCGGGTCGACGGGTGGCTCGGTGAGTGCATGAACGACCCGCGCCGGGCTTTTACCGGAACCGGCACGCAGTCATCCCCCACCTACGAGAGATCTCTCCATGATGATGAAGCTGACGGGCCGCCTGCTGACGGCCGCGCTCCTGAGTGTCACGGCCGCGGGCTGCCAGGGTGAAGAGCCCACCACGAGCACGGGTGACTCGCTCGCCACGCAGGAAGCGAAGGCCGAGCGGACCTGTATCGAAGGCTTCGAGGGCATCAAGAACTGCGCGACGGGCCGCGCGACGCTCACGAAGACCGGCAAGAGCATCGCCGTGTCCAACCTGACCAACGTGAAGACGGACGGCTTCTCCAGCGAGTTCCCTCGCGCCGTCGACTGGGTGCTGAAGACGGAGCTGGGTGGCGTGGGCGCCGCGGGCCAGGGCTTCACGCTCGCCGCGCGTGACGGCGACCAGGTGGTCAGCACCATCAGCGTCCAGCCGGGCAAGGACCGCGATCAGGTGACCCTGCGGCCCTCGTTCACGGGCCGGTCGGGCGGTTCGCCCTTCACCGTCAACCTGTGGCGCGGCAACATGCTGATGAACTCGCACTACTTCGAGCCCGATTACGGCGTCGGCTCGGTGTGGTACCAGATCCACATCGGGCTCACGCGGTACGACTTCGGCTTCAAGAACCACGGCATGGGGAGCAGCATGTACGGCCGCGTCGCCCCGGGCGCCTGCAGCTGGACCTTCCGCGGCACCGGTGACGCCTTCACGCTGGATGTGGATGGCAAGCGCATCAGCGGCGACTTCCTGGAGATCGTCGAGGACATCGGCGACGGCCACTATCCGTACACCGGCTTCTCCTCCATCGACGTGAAGGCCGCCGCCAGCACCTTCAACATCCTGGGCGAGTCCACCGTCACCGCGAAGTAACCGGCTTTGACGCGCCGGACAGGGCCCTCCCCTGTCCGGCGGCCGGATATCAGACACGTTGACAGTGCATTAGGCTCGGGGCCGCATGGTCAAGATTACCGGCTCCCCTGGCCCCAAGGCGACGCGCGTCGCGAGTGTGGACACGCCTGTCACGCAGGCGCGCTCCGCCGCGACCGTGGCGCCCTCGCGCCCCTCCAGCGCCACTTCGTCCATGGCCGCCGCGGTCTCCGCGGGCGCGAAGTCTCCAGCACAGCGGAAGACGGAGCAGCAGCTCTCCGCGCTTCCGGAGGGCCCCACGCGGCAGGCCCTGTTGAAGGCGCTTTCGAGCGGCCTGCCCCCCGCCGACGCGGGCGCGATCGCCTCGGCGGTGGGCGGACTCAGCCCCGCGCAACAGAAGGAGCTGTCGAGCCTGCTGTCGAAGGCGGGGGTCAGCACCAAGGCCTCGCCCCGCTCCGACGCGGACGCGGAGCGCACCTTCCTCCTCAAGGCCGTGGCGGGCGGCGCTTCCGGCGCGACGCTCAAGCGCCTGGCGGATCAGATTCGAGGGCGGCCCCCTTCCCATCAGGGCTTCTCCTTCAACCCGATGTCCGCGTCCGCGGGGGCCACGAAGCGCTCGGCCCCCACCAGCGCCGTGGACACCGCCGCGGCGAAGCTCAAGACGGCGATGGATGACATCTGGGGCACCGACGAGGCCGCCGTCTTCGAGGTCCTGGAGGGACTGGATGCATCCCAGCTCAAGCAGGTGGCGGAGAAGTACGAGAAGCTGACCAGTACCCCTCTGGAAGACGCGCTCCACCTGGAGCTCGAGGGCGCGGACCTGAAGCGCGCGCTCACTGCGCTCCAGCCCCAAGCACCGGCCGCTCAATCCGCGCCAGTGCAGGCCTCCACCAAGGCCGCCGCGACCACGAAGGTCGCCGCCGCGTCCGTCAGCGACATCCAGAAGAACCTCGACGCCATCCAGGTGACGGCCAAGGACGAGGGCACCCTCCAGCGCGGCAACGCCGTCGAGCTCAACGACCTCATCCCCCGCAACGTCGCGACCCTGAAGCCCCCCAAGGCGAAGGCCTACGCCCCGTTGAAGAAGGCGGTGGAGGCGCGCAACAAGGCGGAGGCCGCCGTCAACGCGGCCACCACCGAGCCCGCGAAGAAGGCCGCGCAGGAGAAGCTCAAGGCCGCGCAGGAGACCGTCAAGGCCGAGGGCGAGAAGGTCAAGGAGTGGCTCAGGAAGAACATTGGCGACAATCCCGCCCTCCGCGATGCCAAGGCGGCGGTGAAGGTCTCCGAACGCGCGCTCGCCGGGCTGGAGGCGAAGCAGAAGAAGGCGAAGGTTCCCAAGGCCCCCGCCGAAGCGGAGACGTTCCGGCAGTCCCAGAAGACGGCGCTCGACGCGGCGAAGGCGAAGGTCACCGACGCGCAGGCCCGGATGAAGACCGTGAAGGACGGGCTGCTCGCTCGGGTCGACGCGTACGCGCCCATGGTCGGCGTCAAGCAGACCCGCTCGGACGTCACCGTGAATGGGACGACCGTGCGCATGCGGGATGGCCGCGAGACGGCCTACACGAATTCGTGGAACGCGGTGGATGGCGGCGCCGTCTCCGGGGACTCGGCCGCGCAGGTCACGTCCCAGTTGGAGAAGAGCGGCATCAGCGAGGACCGGCAGAAGGTCCTCGGGTCCATCTCCGGCCTGGAGGGCACCTTCAGCAAGGTGAACACCTGGGACATCGGGCGCGTGTCGTGGGGCTTCACCCAGTGGACGCTCGGTAAGAATGGCAATGGCACGCTCGCCGAGTTCATGCGGGACCTGAAGACGACCGACCCGGCCCAGTACGAGAAGAGCTTCGGCAAGTTCGGCATCGACATTGGCAAGGAGGGCGTGGTGCTCACCCGGCCGGACGGCACGGTGCTCAAGGGCGTCGCCGCGGCCGAGGCCATCCGCACCGACGTGAAGCTGTCCGCCATCTTCATGGCCGCGGGCGCCGACCCGGCCATGCAGCAGGCTCAAATCAAGTTCGCCAACGAGGGGAAGATCTCCGGCACCCGCGACAGGCCGGTGTCCGTGACGGGCAAGGACGCGGAGGGCCATCCCAAGAGCGCGAAGCTGAAGCTCAAGGACGTCGTCACCAGCGAGTACGGCAATGCCATCATGACCGACCTGGCGGTCAACGCCGGGTCGGGCGGAAAGGTCGCCGCCGCCGCGCTGGAGAAGTACGTGAAGGACAAGGGCGTGGACCCCGCCAAGGTGAAGGAATGGGGGCCGGACGCGGAGAAGGCCATCATCGCCGCGCTGGAGCACGCCTCGCGCTCGGAGCGGCTGGCGCACCATGCGAAGGCGGGGTTCAGCAAGGAGCCCGGTTCCTTCACGGACTGACGCAAAAGAAGGCCCCTTCCCACGCATGCGAGAAAGGGGCCCGATACTTCAAGACGACCGGGGGTGCTTCAGCTCTGGCGGCGACGGCGGATCACCGCCAGCGGCAGGCCCGCCAGCGCGAGCGCCCAGAACGGAGCGCTGCTCGCGGCGGCGCAGCCCCCGCCCTCGTCTTCGTCGCCACCCGGCTCTTGCACTACCGGCGTGCCGTTGCCCACCTTGATGCTCAGCTTCGTGGCCGCCGCGCGGTCGCCGTCGCTCTTCTGGTCCGCGTTCGCCGAATTGCCCGCGCCGAAGAGGTTGAGGGTCACGTCCGTGGCGGGCGCGACGAGCGAGAAGTTGAAGCGCAGCTCCGTGCCCGTGAAGGGCTGGGGCGCGGAGTGGGACAGCTCACTGCCCAGCTTCTTCAGCCCGGTGCCGGCCACGAGGCTGGCCCCCGCGTCGTCCACGGCGATGCCCGCGCCGCCCGTCTTCGCGGTCCCGCCCCGGATGATGAGGGTGTACTGGCCGGTGGCGCCCTTCTCCAGCGTCGAGGGGCCCTCGAACTCCACGGTGGGGGCCTCACCGCCCTTGTGGCACGTGTTGCAGGTCGCCGTGTCCTTGCCGGAATTGCCGCTGATGCCCGTGCTGGTGGCGAAGGCGGACGCCGCCCCCAACAGCGCAATGACAAACACGCCCGCGTGGCGCATCGAATTGCTGTTCATGGTCTTGGGTCCTGGGATTAGCGCAGCTGGAGGAAGGAGAAGGACAGGCCCGGCGTCTTCACCGTGGCCTTGCCGTTGTCGCCCAGCACCCGGAAGGTGGTGGACGAGGCGCCGGCCCCGAACTCGGTGTAGAGCGTCTGGTTCTCCGACTCGAAGAGGAAGACGCTGCCGGAGGTGGACGGGAAGTCGGCCTTCCGCGTCGCGGTCAGCGTGGCCAGGTTCAGCTCCCACCACTGCCAGCCGGTGCCGCTCGCGAGCGTGCGCGGATGCGAACCCTCCGACACCGGAGTGATGCTCTCATCGAGCACGCGCACGTACGCCGTTCCCGGCGTGTGGCTCGGGATGAGCGCGCCCGCGGTGCCACCGCCCACCAGCTCCGCCAGCGAGCGGTAGAAGGTCTTGTCGAAGTCCCGCGTCGTGGGATCGAACCGGAGCAGGCAGGGCTCCGGCGAGTCCGCGCCCACCACCCGGCGCGACGCCGCGCCGTACGCCTCCGTCGCGATGTAGACCTTGCCGTCGGTGCCGAGCGCGGCGTCGTGCGTGTAGCCGCAGCGGTCGTCCGTCGCGAGCGTGACGGCGTCCGTCGCCGTGTCGATGGAGACCACGCCCGCCTTCTTCGTGACGCTGCTGCCCTCCACCGGCCTCCAGCCCACGGGCATGATGATCTGCCCACCGGTCTGCACGACCGCGCCGGAGAACGCCATGACCGTGTCCGGGAGGACCAGGGCGTCCAGCGAGCGGGTGTCCGTCACGGTCATCGCCGTGGGGTTCCAGATGACGATCTTCGCGGCGTTACCGTCGAAGAAGTACGCCTTCGTCTCCGAGACGAACTGGAAGTTGGCCTGGTACTCGCCCAGCGACGTCACACCCTGGGCGCTGAAGCTCACGGTGCCCGAGGCCTCCAGCTTGCCGGCGCTGTTGAGCTTGTAGCGGGTCACCGTGGCGCTCTCGTCGCTCACCACGTAGACGGAGCCCGTCTTGGGGATGCCCACGCCCAGCGCGCGGCCGGAAATCTTGATGGCGCCGTCCAGCGACAGCGACGCGGCCTTCTCCGCGTCCGGCGTCACCAGGACGTAGCTGTCGGAGGGATCCTCCGCGAGCATCTGGGTGGTGATGGCGTACAGCGGACCGTCCGTGTCCGTTCCTTCCTCTTCGTCGTCGCCGCAGCCCGCGAACAGGGTCAGGGCGATCGCCGCGGTGGAGAGTCGCAAGGAACGCAAGGCAAACAGATGCTTCATCGGCAGTGGCCTCTTGGAGTGGGGGGATGAGCGCCTGCCCTTTCAGCCGGGACGGGGGCCCGGACATGAAAATGATAGGCATTCTCATTTTCATCCCCTCTAGAGGTCTAGACGCGTGATGTCAAGAAAGAGACGTGTTCTCCTTGAATCAGGACTACCGGGGGTGGGGTGGGAGCCCTTCGGAATCAGGCGCCGCCGAGGCGGAGCTCTTCGCCGTAGGTGACGTCCCAGTCCGTGTCGTGCGCCATGGCGAGGCGGCTCGCGCTGCCGGGGGACTCGCCGGTGGGGAGCTGGAAGTCGAGCCCGATACGCCGGTCCTGGCACTCGCTCCTATAGTCCTCTCATGAAGGACGCTTCCGCCCCGCTCCGCTCCATCGTCGCCCTGCCCCTGACGCAGGAGGGCTTCGCGCCCTTTGGCGACGTCGTGTCCGCCGGGCTCAAGAGCGGCGCTTCGGCGAACCAGGGCACCGCTGTGCGCTTCGACTGGTCGGCGCGGCTGGAGAACGGCCGGCCGGGTGCGAAGCCCAACCTCGCGGTGTTCCGCTCCGTGCCGCAGCCGCTTCCCTTCACCGTGAAGCTGCTGGAACACCATCCCCAGTCCAGCCAGGCGTTCCTGCCCATGCGCTGCTCGCGCTTCCTGGTGTGCGTCGCGCCGACCGCGCCTTCGGGCGGGCCCGACCTGGACGGGCTCGTGGCGTTCGTCTGCGGCCCCGGCCAGGGCGTGAACTACCACCAGGGCGTGTGGCACCACCCCATCATCGCGCTCGATGAACCGGCCGAGTTCGCGATGCTGGCGTGGGAGGACGGGCGCGCGGAGGACTGCATCGTGCGGCAGTTCTCCACGCCCGTCTCCGTCGTCGTCGGGGACTGAGCAGTCCCCTACCTTTCCGTCTTCGGCTGACGCGCGAGCCAAGCGCGCCACTCCTCGGCGGTCTCGTACTGCTCACCGGAGAGCTGCTTCAGTACCAGGACCGCAGGCTCGCTGTTGATGGGTATCTGGAGCGCGGACATCTCCACCAGCCGCTCCCCCAGTTGGCGGAGCAGTCCGGCCCGCTGTGCCTTCAGGGCCTCCGGCGGCAGGTCCGCCAGAAGGTAGGTCAGCAGATAGGTCGCCTTGTTGCGGTCGCTCGAGTTTGGCAGCGCCACCGCGTCCGCCACCGTAGCCACGTCCAGCAGCGGCTTCGTCGCGGCCTCCTGCGTGGCCGTCAGCACGCGCAGCACGTTGTTGCGCACCCCGTAGTCCGGATCCCGAATGAAGGGCTCCAGCCGCTTCACGGTCTCCTCGGCCGTAGGCGCGTAGGCCATCAGGGACGCGGCCGCGCCTCGCTTCCCCGGGTCCGATTCCTCGCGCAGGACGGCGCTCAGCGCGTCCATCTGCTGGGGCACCTTCGCGAGGAACTCCGGTTCGTAGGCCGCGAGGTCCGGATGGCCGAACCCACCAATGCAGTGCGCCACCTTGCAGCTGGAGTCCTCGGCGAGCTTGCCCATCATCTGGAGCATGTTCAGGCGCTCCTTGTACGCGTCCCACCGGGCGACCAGCCCTTCTGGATCGGCGGGGTGGCCCTTGGGTTCGGGCAGGAAGCGCAGCCGGGCTGCGTCCTCGGCGTCCACCATGTCCATCACCACATAGGCGGTGCCCTTGCGCTCATCGGCGAAGTAGATGGACATGCCCACGTGGGCGTAGGCGAGGCCGTACTGCTCGCGCAGCGCGGCCTCCTTCTGCTTGAAGACGGCGGCGCTGTGCACGATGGGCTTGCCCAACTCCAGCCCCATCACGCGCTGAACCGCCTCGCGGTCCACCTTCCGCGAACCGAACGCATCCACCCCCATGAGCGTCATCACAGGGAACGGAGGTTCGGGCGCCTTCGACAGGTTGGCGCGGGCCTCCGCCACGATGCCGCTCCACGCGGGCAGCGTGTGCAGCGCCGCCAGCTCCGGGTTGTATTCGAGGTGATCCGCGTCGAAGTAGCCACCCTGGACCGCCTGCTTCAGCACCTCCACGGCCGCGTCCGTGTGGCCCGCGAGCGAGGCACACCCCGCCGCGCGATAGAGGGAGTCCGCGCGGTCCGGCCCCTCCCCGCTCGCTTCTCCGGAGGCGCGGAAGCGCTCCGCGCACCGCTCGAAGTCCAGCGCCTCATAGGCCTGCTCTGCTTCCGCCGAGAGCTGCTGCGCTCGCGCCGCCGGGTCCGCCGGCTTTGGAGCATGCGCACAGCCCGCACCCAACGCGACCACACCCAGCGCCATCACGAATCGCATCTGGACCAACCTTTCGAGAAAGCGCGTATCTCATGCAAGCTGCGCGCAGGTTTCAAGGAGCCCCAACCATGGCCAACGCCATCTCGAAGACCGCGTACTACACCCTGGCCTGCCGGGCGGAGGACGCGCGCAAGCCGCGGCCGCTGTGCAATGACACCTTCGCGGCCCGCTTCATGGATGACGAGGCGCGGCGGATCTGGACACGATTCCAGTCCTTCGACCGGCCCAACGCGAGCAACGCCGCGAGGCACCGGATCATCGACGCGCTGGTGCAGGAGGAGCTGGACCGCGCTCCCGACGCGCGGGTGGTGGTGCTGGGCGCGGGCTTCGACACGCGGGCCTACCGACTGCGTGGAGGCCGGTGGCTGGAGGTGGACGAGCCCGCCATCCTCACGCTCAAGGACGCGAAGCTGCCGGTGACGGAGGCGAAGAATCCGCTCGAGCGGCTCCCCATCGACTTCGGGACGGAGTCACTCGCCCGGAAGCTGGAGCCCTACCAGGACTCACGGCGCACGCACGTCATCATCGAGGGCGTGCTCATGTACCTGTCCACCGCGCAGCGCCGGGACATGCTCGCGGTGCTCCAGCAGGTGTTCCCCCACCACGCCGTGTACTGCGACCTGATGCGCGAAAGCTTCCAGCGCGAGTACAGCGCCGACATTCACGCGGTGCTCGCCAGCATGGGCGCGCCCTTCCAGGACATGACGGACACGCCGGAGTCCCTCTTCCTGGAGGCGGGCTACACGGCCGCGTCCTCCACCTCCGTGCCCCAGCGCGCGCTGGAGCTGGCCGGGAAGCGCGTCCCGGCGTTCCTCGTCCGGCGGTTCATGCAGCCGGTTCGCGACGGCTACCGCATCTGGAAGTTCGAGCGGCGCTGACGCCTCACTTCGCCTTCGGCGCCGCGGGAGCCTGCCCCAGCGCCACGCTCCCCAGGATGAGGGTGCCCGCCGCCAACATGGTGGGCGTCACCGGCTCGCCCAGGAGCAGCCAGGCCCAGGTCAGCGCGAACAGCGGCACCAGGTAGGTGACGACGGCGGCGCGCGGCGCACCGATGCGCTGGATGAGGCGGTAGAACACCGCGTACCCGAAGCCGGTGCAGATGACGCCCAGGGCCGTCGCCGCCAGCCAGGGGCGCATGCCGATGGGCTCCGTGGGCCACGTGGCCACCGCGAAGGGCAGCAGCAGCACCGCGCCGCAGGCCAGCGTGGCGGCGGCGACCGCGGCGGCTGGCAGTCCGGTGAAGTGGCGGCGCACCAGGTTCGAGCCAATGCCATAGAGGAACGCGCCCGTGGTCCCCGCCGCCGCGGCCCAGGCGACGCTCGTACCCGCGGCCTTGCCGCTGGCCAGCACCACCACCCCGGCGAAGCCCACGAACAGCGCCACCGCGCGCCGGCCCCCGATGCGCTCGCCGTAGAAGAGGAACGCCACCAGGGCCGTGAAGAGCACCGCCATGCTGTTGGTGATGGCCCCGACGCCCACGGGGGCCTGCCGCGCGGCCCAGGCGAACAGCGTGAAGGGCACCGCCGCGTTGACGACGCCCACCAGCGCCAGCCGGGGCCACAGCGCGGGACGGAGGGCCGAGCGCGCGCGCCAGAGGAAGGGCATCAGCACCGCCGCGCCCAGCACCAGGCGCAGCGCCACCAGGGGAATGGGGCCGAAGGCCGGCGCAGCGATGCGCAGGAACAGGAAGGACGTGCCCCAGATGGCCGCCAACCCGCCCAGTTCCAGCGGCGTGAGCCACGCCCGGTTGAAGGTGGGAGTCACGGCCTGGGGATGGGTGGGAACGGATGCGCTCATGGCGGCCCCCTCGTACGAGGAAGGAATCTGACTTCTGTCTGGCCCTCTCTTCACGCCGAGGCCCTTTCTTCACAAGCGCATCCTTTCCGTGTCAGACATGAGCCAGATTTGAGGCTCGTCCCCATGCCCCTTCACACCGACCTGCTCCCCGCCCTGGCGGCCTTCGAGTCCGCCGCCCGCCACCAGAACTTCGCCCGCGCGGCGGAGGAGCTGCACCTGACCGCGAGCGCCGTCAGCCACCACGTCCGCAAGCTGGAGGACCGCCTGGGCGTCGCGCTCTTCCAACGGCATGCCCGGGGCGTGGCGCTGACGGCCGAGGGGCGCCAGCTCGCGGACGCCGCCAGCAACGCCCTGTCGGACATGGACCACGTGCTCGGGGGCCTCAAGCATTCGCGGGACGAGGACGCCGTGGTGCGCGTCACCACGGTGCATTCGCTGGCCTATGCGTGGCTGCTGCCGCGCATGCCGGAGTTCACCACGCGGCATCCGCGCATCCGGATCCACGTGGACACGGAGATGGCGCTCACCCGCTTCGACGAGGGCGGGCCGGACCTGGGCATCCGCTACGGCCAGGGGCCCTGGCCCGGCCTCAGCGCGCAGCCGCTCATGGACGACGCCCTGTTCCCCGTGGCCTCGGCGCGGCTCGCGGGCATCGAGCACGTGCGCGACGCGGCGGACGTGGCGAAGCTCCCGCTCATCGCGGACCTGAGCCGTCAGGGCTGGCAGGACTGGTTCCGCTCGGCGGGCGTGCGCGGGGCCAGGTTCGAGGAGCGCTACAGCTTCAGCGACACCACCGGCGCGCTGATGGCCGCGGTGCAGGGCCTGGGCGCGGCGCTGGCGCGCGAGAAGATCGCCACGCCCTACTTCGCGGACGGCCGCCTCATCCGGCTGCCCGGGCCCATCGTGCCCACCCGCGCCAGCTACTTCGTGGTGTACCCCGCGCACCGGCGATTGCGTCCGGCCGCGCGCCTCTTCGTGGACTGGCTCTTGGCACAACGCGACAGCGCGTCAGTGCCGCCGCCCACGACGCAAGGCGTTGCACCGTCACGCAGGAAAGTTTCCCAACAACATGCTTCAGCCCAGGGTGATGACAAACCCTCCCAATGACATGCATTTACTTGTCTGGGAAACAGGTTCACAGTGGCCGCGCCGTTCCCTCACGAGGAGCACGCATGCGCACTCTGGTGAAGTCGCTGTTGGCTTTCTCCGCTGTGGTGTCGCTGGCCCCCACGGCTGCCCTTGCCATTCCGCCCCAGTGCATCGACTGTTGGCTGCCCGACTGCAACGTGCTGTGTCACATTGGGTCGGAGCAGATGACTGTACCGCACCGGATTGTTGAGACACCAGGTTGGTCGTAATCAGGCCGCTTGCTTCTGCATCAGTTCCCGCCGGGCCTGACTCGGCGAGAGGAAGTGGTGACGCTCCAGCAACCAGTGCTCGTTGTA
>NZ_RAWF01000106.1:0-31885 GCF_003612075.1 Corallococcus sp. CA041A | reverse complement strand
AGCCCAGGCGGCGCAGCATGACCTGCCGGATGGAGGGGATGCGGAAGCGGAAGATGAAGGCGTCCGCGAAGTAGTGCGCGAGCACGCAAGCGAAGCCCAGCGAGGTCAGCGCGCGCAGCAGGGGATTCGCTTGCGCGCCGCCGCCGATGCCCAGCGAGCCGCGCATGGGGCCATCCAGCAGGAAGCCATGCACCACGCCCAGCGCGAACAGCGGGAGCATGGACACGACCATGACGGGCCAGATGAGCTTCTGGCTCAGGCGGGGGGCATCGCCCTCGCGAGGCTCCAGCATGCGGGCGCTGAGGAAGTAGTACTCCAGGCCGTGCATGCCCGGGAGCATCACGTAGCCCCAGGACGGCGCCACGAGCGCCAGGCCGGTCGCGGTCGCCATGCCCAGCAGGTACAGCACCTTGGGGCCGCTGGCGGTGCGGGAGCGGAGCACGGCGCGGAAGAGCAGGAGGAAGTAGCCCAGCCAGATGGCGAT
Source organism: Corallococcus sp. CA041A (assembly GCF_003612075.1). Lineage (NCBI taxonomy): Bacteria > Pseudomonadati > Myxococcota > Myxococcia > Myxococcales > Myxococcaceae > Corallococcus > Corallococcus sp. CA041A. The sequence goes on along the minus strand of NZ_RAWF01000106.1, from coordinate 31,401 downwards.
GAGCACGGGCAGCGTCTGCCACGGAAGGACGACGCCCTGGCCCACGTCGAGGTAGGCGGGGGCGTTCGGGGCGGCGGACTCGGCGACGAAGAAGATGCGGACGAGGAGGACGGAGAGGAGCAGCGGGACGTAGAGCTGCTGGAGCTTGCGCTCGAGCGGGGAGGGCGCGGGGAGGCCCGCCTGTCCGCCGCGCAGGCCATGCAGGGACCACAGGCCCCGGTGCTGGGACAGGGTGTGGTGCATGCCGAAGACGTTGAAGATGACGGCCACGGCGAAGGTGTGGATGGAGCGGTCGGCGTAGAAGGTGAAGAACAGCGCCGCGCCCACGCCGAGCATGGCCAGCGCGCCGGCGAGGAGGGTGCGCGGCTGGTGGGGCGCGGCGGTGAGCACGTCGCGGTGCACGCCGAAGAGCAGGAACGTGAGGATGACGTGCGTGGCGTTGCCCAGGAGGTTCTGGGCGGTCCAGCCCAGGAGCCGGTGGGCGTTGTCCGCGGCGGCAGGGGCGAGGAACGCGCTGGCGACGGCGGCCACCCCGGTCAGCGCCAGGGGGATGCTCAGGATGGCGAGGTCGGCCCGGGGCGAGAACAGCCACAGGCGGCGAAAGCGCAGGGAGCCGGGCGCGGCCGGCATGTCCTGCTCCGTGGCGGTGGCGACTCCGGGGCTCAGCGGTGTCATGGGACGGGGAGTATACCGGGTCTCCAGGGGGCCAGAACCCGCGCCACCCTGCCTGCCAGGCGGGAGTACGACACGAGCCTGTGACGCTGCCTCCGTGAAATGCGGAACGGGGGAGCGGTCGTGGCAAACCCAGGGCGGAAAGTACACACGCTGCCGATAGGACTTGCAGTGGCGCAAGTGTTGATTTTCGCGGTCACTGAAATGCAAGACTATGTCTTGTGGTGAGTTCCCGACAAAAGATAGGGTATGGATATTCCCGGGCATCGCTGACCGGGAGGGGACTCTTCCAAGAGTGAGGGGCGATTGTCTTTCCGGTCATGGGTGTGGGGAGCGCTGGCGGGAGGAGTCCTGCTGTTGGCGTGCAATGAGTCGAGACCTCCAGTTGGCGCCACGGAGGAGGTAGCGGCACCTTCAGGGGTGGAACGGAGACCAGGTGGCCCGGCTGGACACGTGCCTCCTGGGCGCGACGACGCCTCGGACGGAGACGTACGCTTATGATCGCACGCTGCGTTTGGTGGGAGCGGGACGGCCGACGGGCAACTTCGCGGCGACAGGTGGCTCGTTCGAATCACGGACGTATCAATACGATGGTCGCGGCAACCGGACCCAGTTGGAGGAGGACGGATTCATCTACGACCTGACCGCTGGGACAGCCCCGGCGGTGGACCAGCTGACGGGGTGGGGTTCATCGGCCAGTGGCAGCTTGCTGAAATACACCCTGTCGCATGACGAAGACGGCCGAGTGACGCAGAAGCGGTGGGCGGCGACCATGTCAGGTGGACCTGTCTACACGCTGGGGTTCGAGTATGGACAGACAGTAGGCGTGGCCACGGAGACCGTGTTCCGTGCCGTCAATGTCAACGGCGCGTACTACAACTACTTCTATGATGCGCTGGGCCGCCGGCGGCTGAAGTCGAACCCGTATGGAACGACGGACGAGTACTTCCACTCGGTGTCGAACCGGATGCTGACGGACCGGGGCAACAATGGTTTGGCCACTCCGATTGGCCACTTCACCCTGGATGACTATGTGTGGTTGGCGGGGCGTCCGGTTGCGCTCGTGCGTGGGAAGTTCAGCGCGGCGTGGGCGCGGCAGCCAGACGGCACTGGGGATTGTTCTCGTGATGGCGAGTCAGTGGCGTGTGGCGTGTATTTCCCGGTGACGGACCACATTGGAAAGCCGGTGATCATGTTGGACGCTTCGCGACGGGTGACAGGGGCCGCAGACACGGACCCCTTCGGGCACGTGAACCGGGTGACGCACCACGCGGAGACCGCGCACCCTTACGCGCACAGCACGTCCGCAACGCTGGCGATGTTCTCCCAGCCCAAGGAGAGCACCTCAGTTCAAGTACGGATGCGCGCGCGCTACCATGTTGTGGACACGGAGCCGGGGGCGGATTTCGTGCGCTTGGTGGATCTGGATACGAGCAGTGTCCTCGACAGCCAGTCGGGAGAGCGCCGGGGGCAAGTGACAACGGCATGGGTGGTGCCGTCCAATGGCAACCTGACCGTGGGATTCAGTTCGAACGCCAGTGGCTTGACCAGCTATCAGGGCGTCGCGGTCGAGGGGTACGAGTACCAGCGGTACCAGGCCGGGGCTCAGGCCCTCTGGATTCCGCTTGGCTTCCCCGGCCAGTACCATGACGCGGAGACCGATCTCTTCGAGAATTGGAACCGGTTTTATGATCCGGCATCGGGGCGGTATCTTCAGCCAGAGCTTCTTCAGCAGAATCCAAAGTGGATTTAAAGGCAGGTGCTGCGTGGTGTTCCTGCGCTGGCCTACCTCTATGCTGGGAACAATCCGATTTCATGGTTTGATTCAACGGGCCTGGATGTTCAGAACAACTCAAACGATGGTGTTTGGATTTCAGGGGAACACGGCGAGCAATACTACTTGGCGCCTGGTGATACTTTCTATGGCAACCAGGATGGTGTTTATTCGGGGCACAAGGGAGTGTATAAAGCAAACAATGGTGTTAGCATTGTTATTAATCCTGATGGATCGATTAATACATTTGATGGGCCTGATTTGTCGCGCTTTGTGCAGGGATTTGGCGAGAATAGCGTGGGACCGCACCTGTTGCCCTTCGGCCTCAGGGAGCGTACGGGCGGTCCCAAAGACGACGATTTCTCTGTCCGAAATAAGTGGGCGGACAATCCCAATGTCAACAGTCCGAGTGGATCGATGTGTGGGGGTGGGAAATAGCGGTTTGGTTTGAATGTGTTCCAGGGGGATGTTGAGTCTTCCCCCTGGGGCCGACCGGCATATGAACCGCTGCTCCTAGAATGAACTGGCCCCCATTCGCCATGCAGCACAAGTTCGCCTGGGCTAGGAACCGGATCGTCTTCCGCCAATGAACCACGTCGCTGAAATGGAAACATCCACCCGCTGGCTTCGCCGGTTGGGGATTATTGGTCTGCTGTGCTGGTTCGTGCCGTCGGTAAGCGTTTTGCTCGTGTTGAGCGTCTTGGGGTTTTGCGAATTCCTGTTGTCTGATTCGCATCCCTTTCCCGGTGATCCACCTGCCGCAGACATGCTCACAGAGATTGCGCTCAGTGGATGGTTGTTCATCCTTGTTGGATACGTTCCCTTCTTCGTTGCTCGGAAAGAATCCGATAGAATTCTTCGGCTCTGGCGAAGGGTGATCCCCCCGTTGATCCTGCTATCATTCCTCGCGATGTCGTCGGCCCTTGCTCAGGTTGGCCGAAGACATTGGGGCGAATGGGGTCTGCTCAAGGCCATGCTTCAGGACAACGAAGCCCGGGTTCGTAGATTCTCAAGCCGTGCCGATGGTGCCTTGTCGGAGGAGGAGTTCGCGCAAGCGAAAGCGTGGTTGCTGACGCAGCCTGCCACCTTCCACTTTGATGCGGAATCTGAACCCGTCAGGATTCATATGAGGAGAACCGTCCCTCCCTACCTCGGCGTCGATTTCGGCCAGGGGCAGAATGCGGTCTTCGATCCGGTGACGATGATCTGCATCTATTCGGATTGAGAGGTGTCGATGAGAAAAGATTGGACCTGGCCTACTGAGGGATTGGCCGGCGTTGTTTCGGGTCTGAAGGTGCTCGGCCCGGAGGTGTCGCAGGAGATATGCGACCAGTGGTGGCAGACCTTCCTGCCCGGATTCATAGCCAGGGATATTGGCCAGTCCATCTTCGTCTTCGCCAAAACGGTCCAGGTGAAGATGATGCTCAAAGCGGAGGTGCACTACTCCCGGCAGCAGCAGGGCGGTGTGTTCCACGTCGTATCGGAGCCCTTGCTCCCGGTCCTTCGCATCGAGGCCGCGTCACCACCACCCCTGAACATCCTGGAGGCAATGGTCTGGGCGTCTCCACGCCACGGATCCCCTGGGTGGTGCGCCATCTGCCCCGAGTCCATGGAGTGGTCCATGGTCGTGGAGCATGACGGCCCCTACTTCCTGAAGCCCGCGCCCTGCATGGATCCGCCCCTCGGGGACTCTCCGTAGGAGACGGGGTTCATCCTCCACCCACCCCGTGCTAAAACGGGAAGGTCCATGGAAGGCCGACTGCATCTGAAGAACTGCGCCGTGTTCTGTGCGGACGGTCGCGTCCGCCACGGCATGGCCGTCGTGGTCGAAGAGGGCATCATCCGCCGCGTCGCCCCCGACGTCGAGGTGCCCGTGCTCCCCGGTGACTGGGAGGTCGCCTGTCGCGGCCGCCTCGTCGCCCCCGGGCTCGTGGACTGTCACTCGCACATGGTCAACGGGCAGCTCCTGCCCCCCAATGGCGACTTCCTCCTGCGCCAGCCCCGCTCGCGTCTGGAGCGCATGCGCTCGGTGGCCATGTGGATGGAGTGGTCGGCGTAGAGGAAGAACAGCGTTGCTTCTGCAGCGAGAATGACCAGCGCACCGAGGGGTTGGCCTGATGGACGCGCCAGAGGCACCCGTTCTGTTTCGCGCTTCGATGGGAAGGCCCCAGGCCTGGTGGGACCGGCTCTTCCTGGGGCTGGTGTCGACGGGCGCAGCGCTGTTCTACGCCGGCTTCGGGGTCCCCTGGTCTGGAAGCCAACTGGCGCCGGGACTCAGCGCGGAGAAGGTCCGCTCCGTGTCTCTGAGGATGTCCGAAGATGAGGTGGTTCAACGCCTGGGCATGCCTCTGGCTCGGGAGGTGAGGCCATCGGGAAGGCTCTCCTGGGACTACGCGAAGCCGGTTGCGAAGGTTCGGCGGTATCCGAAGGTCTACGTCACCTTCGAGTCAGGACGCGTTTTCGCGGTCGAGGTGGAACTCAAGACCTTCTGGGGTGTCGATGAGGAGGTCCTCTATCTGCGGACCTCTGACCGCATCATTGAAAGGCCTGACCTTGATGACGTCCTCCCTTGAGCCGAGCTGCCGGCGTGGACAAGGGCGAAAGCCACTTGGGATGATGGTTCCTGTGAGAGGACTTTCGGTGGGCCTTGGACGGTGGATGCTCTGGGTTCGCATTTCCCGGAAGAGCAGGGTTCTTTCCGGTGGGATGGTGTTGCTTCTGGCTGCCTCATGCGCAAGAGACTTGGACTATCATCAGGAGTGTCGGTCGGATGATAGCTGTAGACAAGGTCTGGTCTGTATGACGGGCTATAGGCATGGGCGCAGTTGCTCGTTGTTTGGGCGCTACAGTACTTGTGAGCAACCGTGTGCCAGGGATGCTGATTGTCCTGCTGGACTTGAGTGTAAATTGATTCAGCCAGGGCCAGATCATTCGTCTTGCCAGAGGGAGTGGAGGTGAGCCATCGATAGGAGTTGGGTGTGGACCCTGGCGGCAGGCTTGCTGGTCATCGTGGTGATTCCCGCGCTTGCCATCTATGTGTCGGGAAGAACGCGAATCGTCCTCGTGAATGAGACCGGGAGCGAGTTGCGTGTCTTGACTGCTCGGATTCCTGGCGAGGAATGCGCTTTTGAGAAGGTCCCTGTTCATGGCCGGGTCGTCTGTCAGGGACGCGCGAACGCGGATGGAGACCTGTCCGTTGACCTCGAGTTCGCGGATGGCGGCAAGGTCCAATTGGAAACAGGTGCGTTCGTGAATCCGCTGCTCGGATTGCAAGGAGTCGCGACCGTCAACGCAGACGGTGGAGTCAGTCTGGAGTGGGACTGATTGCCGTCACGGGGCCTCCTGGAAATTATTCCCGCGCGGTGGAAGCCCGAGACGCATGAACTGGCAGGTGAGAACATGAAACCCGAATGGCCTTTGCTGGCGCTGCTGATTCTCCTTTCTTCCTGTGTTGTTGGCCGTGGTCCCAAGATGGCCCCAGTTCATGTTCAAGAGGGCGGGAACTGCAAGCGTAGCGCCGACTGCGAAGAGGATCTGGATTGCATGATCTGGTCGCTGACACCAGGTTCAGGTACCTGTCAGCGGGCGTGCGAAGAGACTTCGGACTGCCCGAGCGGCGAGCAGTGCGGCGGGGGATTTTTTACCGATGGGCCAGGATCTTTTTGCACCCCTCCGGGTGACTCCTGATGGAGATGCGTTCAGACATGCCCCACTGGCACAACCTCCACGGAGGGCATCATTGAGAGGCCCGACCACGATGACTGCCTTCCGTCGGACTGAGGCATGGAGGGGCCATGAGGCTCGTTGCTTCGACGCTGCTATTCGTCCTGCTCGGCGTGCACATGGGCTGCAAGCGAGGTGCGGACCCCAGAGAAGTCCCTGCGGCCGTGCTTGAGCGGATTGGAACGGAGTGTTTCCCAGCGGGAGGCTGCGGGACTGGCCTGGTATGTGCCGGCCGCACGAATTTCGCTCACGTTGACGCGGGGTCTACCTGTGAGCTTGTTTGTGACCCGTGGAACGACTCGGTATGTCCCGAGAAGTGGCTCTGCGTGAAGACCTCCGATGGCCGAGCCGCGGGGCTTCTCGGACATTGTATCCGTGCCTCGGAGATGTGACGGATGACTGCGACCTCCCAGGAGATGAAAGTGGCGTCGCCCCCGCTGGTGCTCCGGGCTGCCATGGTCGTGTCCGCTCTGGTCTGGGTCTACCACCTCCTCATCCTGCCGCCGTTTCCACTCGCCTCGTACCTCTCAAGCCTCCTGCGAGGCCTGCTCCATGGCTTTGCACTGGTCGTCTTGGCGTTGGGCGGGGTGTCGCTCGCCTTGCACCGAGGGCCTCTGCCGCGCTGGCGTTGGACGTGGATGGCGTGGCTCGTCGTGGCTGTCGGGTGGTTCCCATTGACGACGCTGGCTGCGATGTTGGGGTTCGGTCCAGTCGTCATGGTTCTGGTTGCTGAAGCTGTTCGTCTGCCGCCATGAGGGGTTTGGCGCCGTCTGGGGAAACGAGCGATTCTTCCGGGACCTGGGTGTTGTTCCCGCGCGGCAGAAGCGCGAGACGTATGAATTGGTAGGTGAGCCCATGGCTCCTGCTGCCTGGTCACTGCTCATGCAGGGAACGCCCATCCCGTAGGACGGTCATGCGATTCGTACAGATTGTCTGGATCTTCGTTGGGGCGTACCTGGGGCCGCTGCCCTGGGTCTTTCTCATGGGTGTCTTGCCCGGAGGGTGGTCTCGTTGGCTGATGGGGCTGGACGTCCCGTTGGGACCGGGGATGACCCTACCCGGGCTCGCGGTGATGTTGCTGCTGTTAGCGACACTGGGAGCGTTCGCCGCGCTCTGGGTGTGGAGGTGGCGCTTCGAGCGCCGAACCCAGGGATGAGCGTGTCTCCTCGTTGGCTCCCACGATTGGGAGTCGTTGGATTGGTGTGTGGCTTCGTGCCGTCGGTGGGCATCGCGGTTGGGCTGTGTGCCCTGGGAATTGGCGGCATCGTGTGGGGGGATCCGCACCCCTTCCCTGGTGACCCACCCGTGGACATGCTCGCGGAGGTCGCGCTCTTTGGATGGCTGCTCCTCCTGGTGGGCCATGGGTGCTTCTTCGTCGCCCGGAGGGAGGCTGATCAGATCGTCCAGTTCTGGCGATGGGTGATGCTTCCGTTGACCCTGGTGTCGTTCCTCGTGCTGCTGCCAGTCTTCGGGCAGATCGCTGGCAGACATTGGGGCGAGTGGGGCCGTCTCAAGGCCCTGCTTCAGGACAATGAGGCCCGTGTCCGTGCATTCTCGAGCCGGGCGGATGGTGTCTTGTCGGAGGAGGAGTACGCGCGGGCGAAGGCGTGGTGGCTGGATCAGCCCGCCACCTTCCGCTTCGAGACGGAGCCTGAGCCCGTCAGGATTCACTTGCGGAGGACCAACCCTCCGTATCTGGTGGTCGATTTCGGAGAAGGCCAGAATGCGGTCTTCGATCCGGTGACGATGCACTGCATCTACTCAGATTGACGAGAGGTAGGAGTCCGCGTGGGTCTGTGTCTTGTTGTCCATGAAGGTGATGAGGATTTGGAGGAGGTCGCGGTTGGGGGTTATTCGGACTTCAACGCGTTACGTGACTATGTCACTCGCGAGCTGGAGGCCGGGAAGCCGGGCTCTCGGTTCCCTGTGCTCATCGTGCACTCGGATTGTGATGGCGAGTGGTCCGTCCCCGAATGCGAGCGGTTGCGTGAGGAACTGGCGGTCATCGCAAGGGAGATGATGGCGCGCCCGCCGGTCGCTTTTGCGTCCGAGTGGCAACGAAGCGAGGCAGGTTCCATGGGGCTCGTGCCTCGAAACGCGTTCGAGTCGTTCCTCGCCGTGAGTGGTGGCTTCCTGGTGGAGGCCCTGCAGGACCTGGTGGAATTCGCGCTCGAGCGCCGGGCTCCCATCTCGTTTCAGTGAGTTCCCGGGTCGGCGGCCTGCATGGATTCGCCCTTCGGGGACTCCAGGTAGGAGACGGGGTTCATCCTCCACCCACCCCGTGCTAAAACGGGAAGGTCCATGGAAGGCCGACTGCTTCTGAAGAACTGCGCCGTGTTCCGTGCGGACGGTCGCGTCCGCCACGGCATGGCCGTCGTGGTCGAAGAGGGCATCATCCGCCGCGTCGCCCCGGACGCCGAGGTGCCCGTGCTCCCTGGTGACTGGGAAGTGGCCTGTCGAGGCCGCCTCGTCGCCCCCGGGCTCGTGGACTGTCACTCGCACATGGTCAACGGGCAGCTCTTGCCCCCCAATGGCGACTTCCTCCTGCGCCAGCCCCGCTCGCGTCTGGAGCGCATGCGCTCGGTGGCCAACCTCCTCACCGCCGAGGACGTGGAGGTCCTGACCCGCTTCGCCGCCGCCCGCGCGTTGCTCGATGGCGTCAGCCTGGTCGTGGACCACCTGTCGTGCCCCACCGACGTCGCCGGCGCCCTGGAGGCCCAGGCCCGCGCCGCGAACACCCTGGGCATCCGCCTGGTCACGTCCCACTCCACGCACAGCCTGGATGGCGCCGATGTGGCCAACGCCCAGGCGGATGCCAACGCCGACTTCGTCCGCCGCTACCGCGAACACCCTCGCGTCCGTGGCGCACTCGGCTTCCACGCGTCCTACACCTGCGAGGACCCGCTCCTGTCCCGCATCGCGGAGCTGCGCAAGGAGCTGAACGCGTCCGTCGTGTTCCACATCGCGGAGAACGAGGACGACCTCTCCACCACGTACGCCACGCACGGCCGCCGCGTCGTGCCGCGCCTGGACGCGCTGGGCCTGCTGGGCCCCCACGCCATCGCCGGCTACCCGCGCGCCGTGGAGCGCTCCGAGTCCGAGCGGCTGGCCGCCTCCGGCACCTTCATCGCTCTCACGCCCCGCGCCACGCGCTCCATGGACCGCGCGGCCGAATCCGCTGACGGCGCGCTGTCCAGCCTCCACCTCGTGGGCCTGGGCACCGGCGGCCATGGCACCCTCCAGGAGGAGCTCGCGGGGGCGCTCGTCAGCATGCTGTCCCTGGCGCGCTCCGGCCGCATGCCGGACCTGGATGACTCGCTGGCGCACCTGTTCGTCAGCGGCCCCGCGGAGCTGTGCACCCGCCTGTACGGCAAGCCGTCGGGCGGCGTGGACGAGGGCAGCATCGCGGACCTCGTCGTCTACGACGCCATCCCCGCCGCGGACCCGGAGACGGGCTACGCGCCCTTCCTCCTGGGGCAGCTCACCGCCGCCCGCGTGGCGTGGACCATCGTGGATGGCCGCGTCTGCGTCCGTGAGGGGCAGCTGCTGGGCAGCGACTTCGTGGACCTGGCCCGGGACGCCGCCGCCGCGCTCGGCCGCGTCTGGTCCCGCGCACGGCTGGGTTCGTAGGGTAGAAGGGGCGCGTGAGTGCCCTGCCTCTCCGCCTCGTGGACCTGCTGCGCGCCTCCCGCGCCCGCCGGGGTCCGCTGCTCTCGGACCCCGCCACCTCCGCCTTCCGCCTGCTGAACGGCGCCGCGGACGGCGTGCCCGACGTGACGGCGGACCTCTTCGGCGACGTCGTCGTGGTCAGCCTCTACCGCGACCTGACGGATGCCGAGGAAGTCACACTGCTCGACGCCGCCGTCGCCGCGTGGACGCCCCGGAGCGTCTACCTGAAGCGCCGTCCCCGTGAGGCTCGCGTGCTCGCCAACGTGGCGAAGGACGCGCTCGCTCCGGAGTCCGCCGCGCGGGGTGAACCCGTGGAGGACTTCGTCTCCAAGGAGAACGGCCTGTCCTTCCACATCCGCCCCGGACAGGGCCTCTCCGTGGGCCTCTACCTGGACATGCGCGACACCCGCGCGTGGCTCCAGGCCCAGGCCTCCGGCCTCACCGTCCTCAACCTCTTCGCGTACACCTGCGCCTTCGGTGTCGCCGCGACCGCCGGGGGCGCGAAGCGCGTGCTCAACATGGACGCCAGCCGCCGCGTGCTCGAATGGGGCGAGGAGAACGCGCGCCTCAACGGACAATCCGTGGAGCGCTACGACTACGTGGCTGGCGATGTCTTCGATTGGCTCGGGCGGCTCGCGAAGAAGGGGGAGTCCTTCGATGTCGTGGTCGCGGACCCTCCGTCGTTCTCCACCACCAAGACGACGCGCTTCTCCGCCGCTCGCGACTACGCCCGGCTGGCGGAAGCCGCCGCGAAGGTGGTCGCTCCCAGGGGCCGCCTGGTCGCCTGCTGCAACTTGGCGGGACTGCCTTCGCGCCGCTTCGAAACCATGGTGCTGGAAGGTGTGACGCGGGCTGGCAGGACGGGGAAGACAGTGGGGTCGCTTGGTCCCTCGGGGCTCGACTTTCCGACACCTCCAGGTGAGGAACCGGCACTCAAGGTGCACGTCGTCCAACTTCGTTAGCGCCTCCGGGCGGGGCGCGGCTACATTGCTTCCATGGCTCCCGCCGCCTCCTCGCCTCCGCGCGATGCGTTCCGCTTCGGCAACTACCGGCTCATCGATCGGATCGCCGTGGGGGGCATGGCGGAGATCTTCCTCGCGCACCAGTTGGATGCCAGCGGCGAAGAGACGCCCATCGTCATCAAGCGCATCCGCCCGCATCTGTCCAAGCACGCGGCCTTCGTGAAGATGTTCCTCAACGAGGCGCGGCTGGCGGCCCAGCTCAATCACCCCAACATCGTGCAGATCCACGACCTGGGGAAGATCGTCGACAGCTACTTCATCGCCATGGAGTACGTGTCCGGCCGGGACATGCGCCGCGTCGTGCCCAAGGCCGAGTCCCTGGGGATTCCCTTCCCCATGGTGTACGCGCTGAAGATCGCCTCCTGCGTCTGCGCGGGCCTGCACTACGCGCACCAGAAGAAGGACCGCTACAGCAACCCGCTCAACATCGTCCACCGCGACGTCACGCCGGAGAACATCGTCGTCGCGTTCGACGGCTCGGTGAAGGTGCTCGACTTCGGCATCGCCAAGGCCGCCAACCAGGTGGAGGAGACGCGCTCCGGGGAAATCAAAGGCAAGCTCAGCTACCTGTCCCCGGAGCAGTGCCTGGGCCGGCCGCTGGACTGCCGCAGCGACATCTTCTCGCTGGGCACCGTCCTCTACGAGTGGCTCACCGGCTTCAAGCTCTTCACCGGCGACTCCGACGTCGCCGTCATGCGCAGCATCACGGAAGCAAAAATCTACGCGCCGTCGTACTTCCGCGAGGACCTGCCGGAGCGAGTGGAGGCCATCCTGATGCGCGCGCTCGCCCGCGACCGCGAGCGCCGCTACCAGACGGCGTTGGAGATGCAGCGCGACCTGGACGCCTTCCTGGAGTCCTACGACTTCACTCCCTCGCCGCTGCACCTGGCCAACTTCGTCAAGCAGCTCTTCGAGGACGAGCGCCCGCAGGAATTGAAGCGCCTGTCCACGCGCCAGTCCTCCGCGCCCACGTCGGAGATGGCGCTGGAGCTGTCGGAGGTGGCGGCGTCCGTGGACGGACCGCCCACGGAGGCCATGCACCTGGACGACCTCCCCGCCACCGAGCCGCGCCTGCTCGCGCTGACGGTGGACCCGGCGGTGTATGAAAAGCTGGAGGCCCAGGCGCGCAAGGCGAACGTCTCCCTGGCGAAGCTCGCGGCGGATGTGCTGGAGGGATGGCTGAAGACGCGCTGATTGCGTGCCTTTGCTTGCCTTGCCCATGCCCCGGCTGAAGTTGACGCTCGAATACGAAGGCACCCGGTACGTGGGCTGGCAGGTGCAGCCCAATGGCCCTTCCATCCAGTCCACGCTCCAGGACGCGCTCCAGAAGCTCCTGGGGGAACGCGTCTTCGTTGCCTCCGCCGGACGCACCGACTCGGGCGTGCACGCGACGGGGCAGGTGGCCAGCTTCGACACGCAGCGCGTGCTTCCGATGAAGGCCTACACCATGGGCCTCAACGGCATCCTCCCGCCGGACATCGCGGTGGTGGCCGCGGAGGAGGTGTCGCCGGAGTTCGACCCGCGCCGCTGGTCTCGCGGCAAGCGCTACCGCTATAGGGTGAGCAACCGGCGCATGCGGTCCCCCCTGTTGCGCACGACGCACTGGGAGGTGTTCGCCCCGTTGGACGTGGAGGCCATGCGCCGCGCGTCCCAGGCCCTGGTGGGCCGGCACGACTTCTCCGCGTTCCGCGCCGCGGACTGCCAGGCGAAGCACGCGGTGCGCGAAATCCGGCAGGTGCGCGTGGAAGGCACGTCCGGCGACACCGTGGCCTTCGTGGTGGAGGGCACCGCCTTTCTCAAGCACATGGTGCGCAACCTGGTGGGCACGCTGGTGGAGGTGGGCAAGGGCCGCCGCCCCGAGGCCTGGGTGGCCGAAGTGCTGGCCTCGCGCGAGCGCAAGCTGGCCGGGGCCACCGCGCCGCCGCAGGGGCTGGTGATGGAGGAGGTCTTCTACGGCGACGGCCCGCCCCCTCGCTCGGCGGGGGACTCGGCCGTCGGGGAAGAGGACGAAGGGTGAGAGTGCGGTAGGCTTTCGGGCCGTGAGCTCCAAACCCAGTGCCCTCGAGCCCCTGCGCGTCCGCGTCCGCCGCTTCCAGTTCATCGTCGGACTGGGGTTCCTGTCGCTGGTGGTGGGGGCCATGCTCAGCGTGTCGCTGGTGCTGCGCCTGCACGCGCGGGTGAGCGCGCTGCCGTCTGACTTCCTGCGCATCCCGGTGGCGGTGGCGCTGGAGGACCTGTGGGTGCTCGCGGTGCTGCCGACGCTCTGCTACGGCGCCGCCCGCATCGTCGCGCTGCGCACGTGGACCACCGCCGTAGGGGCCGCGCTGTCCGGTGGCGTATTCGTGCTCGCGCTCAACTTCGTGCGCGATGGCATGGAGAGCTTCACCACGGGCTGGACTGTCGCGTCGGCGTTGCGGGGGTTGGCCTTCGTGGGAGGCATCCTGCTGAGCGCCCGGGCCATCCGCGCGGGCCGCGCCGCCGCCGAGAAGGGCTCCGCGGAGGCCGAGGCGAAGGCCGTCGCCCGCAAGTCGGAGTACGACGAGTTCCTCAAGGCCGCGGAAGCCGGGGGCGCGCGTCTGGAGCAGCGCGAGGGTGGCGCCGCCGAAGCTCCGTCCGCGTCCGGGAACGCACCTGCCGCGACCGCGCCGACGGGTGAAGCGAGCAGCGCGGGGGAGACCCCCGCGCCCCCGAGCCACGTGCCGAAGACGCCCGCGGCTTGAGGACGAGCGCGGTGCTGGGATGGGCGCCGCGCCTCTAGCGACGTGCCGAAGACGCCCGCGGCTTGAGGCCGCGCGCGGGCCGGGCTCGGAATCGGCCGCACGGGATGGCGGCCAACGACAAAGGCGGCTCCGGCTTCGCGCCGAAGCCGCCTTGGGTTCAACCGCCTACGGGTAGCAGGCGGCCTGGCGCAGGCCGGTGTCCTCGGGGAAGCCGAGGGCCACGTTGAAGTTCTGCACGGCCTGGCCGGCCATGCCCTTCACCAGGTTGTCCAGCGCGGCCATCACCGCCACGGAGCGGCCCTTCGTCGCCACGGAGATGTCGCAGAAGTTGCTGCCCGCCACGGCCGCCACGCGCGGCGTGCCCTCCACGATGCGCACGAACTTCGAGCCCTCGTAGTAGCGGCGGTACTTCTCCGTCAGCGACTGCGTCACCACCGCGCCGCCGTGCTCCGGCCACTCGAACTGAACCGTGGCGAAGATGCCGCGCACCATGGGCGCCGAGTGCGGCACGAAGGCCAGCCGGTGCCGCTGCGCGCCGTGCGCCACCAGCATCACCTCCACTTCCGCCTCGTGCTGGTGCTCCAGCGGCTTGTACGCGCGGAAGTCATGCGCGCGCGTCGGGTGGTGCGTGCCCTCTCCCGGCAGCGAACCGGAGCCGGACGAGCCCGTCACACCCGATACCGCCAGCAGCCCCAGCCCCGGCGTGGCCGCGATGGGCAACAGCGCCAGCTGCACCGCCGTGGCGAAGCAGCCCGGGTTGGCGATGCGCTTCGCCGTCTTCACCTGCTCACGCTTCCACTCCGTGAGGCCGTAGGTGAACGTGCCCAGCAGGTCCGGGGACGGGTGCGGCCGGCCGTAGGCGCCCGCGTACCGGCCCGGGTGGTCCAGGCGGAAGTCGGACGACAGGTCCACCAGCAGCATCCGGTCCGTGAGGCCCGCGTCCGCCCACTGCTTCTCCAGCCCGGCGAACTGCGACGCCAGCTCGCCGTGCCCCAGCGCGCTGAACACCACCGGGCGCTGCGAGTCCGCCAGCCAGCGCCAGTCGGGCTCCGCCTCGAAGCGGCCGTCCACCAGGCCGCGCAGGTGCGGGTGCACCTTGTGGATGGGCGAACCCGCGTGGTGCCGGGACACCACGCGGATGCCGGCGTTGCCGGGGTGGCCCGAGAGCAGCCGCAACAGCTCGCCTCCGCCGAAACCGGAGGCCCCCAGGATGTAGATGTTCGCAGGCGACGTCATGACTTCCTCCCCGCTCCCAGCTTGGGCGCGAGCTTCTCCACGATGAGATTCCCCAGGGCGTTCGGATCCGCGCGCGCGTTGCGAGCGGGCAGCCCCACCACCTGCTCCACGAAGCGCACTCCCACCGCGTTGTCCGTGGCGGGCCCGGCCACCATGTCCATCTCGATGCCGTACACCTCGCGCAGGTGCCGCACGCCGCCGGCCGCGCCCACCGGGTCGTTCGCGCACAGGATGAACGCGCCGCCCAGCGCCTTGAGCTCCGGATCCGCCAGGATGGCCTGCACGCCGTACTCGCCCATGATGCCGTCGCCCGTCTCCGCGACGATGACGTCCACGTCCTGGGCCACCATCTCCGAAAAGACGATCCGCGCCACCTTGGACGCCGTGCGCGCGCCGGTGCACACGACGCCCGCGTCGGTGAAGTCCATCACCACGTCCGCGCCGCTGTCCTGCATGGATAAGGTGTCGCGCATCAGCGACACGCCCGTGAGCTTCGCGCCGCCCACGCGGTAGCCCGCCTGGGACAGCTTCCGCACCACCACGCTGGCCGCGTACGTCTTGCCCGCGTTCATGCAGGTGCCCACCACGTACACCACCGGGCACGTCACCGCCCTCGACGTGCCCTTGAGCGCGCCGGTGGAGATGTGCGCGTGCTGCCCCGCGCGCGACTGGAACTCCGGGAAGGTGAGGACCTGGCCCAGCACCTCCGCCTCGAACGGCGGGCCCACGCCCGGGTTGTGCGACGTGCACTTCCCGATGACGCCGCCCATGTTGAGGATGTTGAGCTTGTCGCCCACCGTGACGGACGAAGGCACGATGCCCTCGTAGCCGTGCAGCGCGTTGCGGTGGCCGAGCGCGCCCACGACGATGTCGCCCGCGTGGAGCGTGACGAGCCGGCCGTTCACGTCCTCCAGCTGGTTGTAGACGCTCTTCTCCCCGTGGATGCGCACCGCGATGACGGCGCCCTCTTCGCACTTCACCTCATCCGTGAGGTGCACCGTGCGCCCCACCTGGAGGTTGCGCGTGACACTGCCCACCTTGTCGACGTGGATCTTCATGTCGTCACTTCGCTTTCTGAGAGAGCATCTGCGCGACGCCGTAGAGCTTGGCGAACCCCGCCGCTTCCGTCCCCGTCCACAACACGTTGGCCTCTCCGTACGTCGCCACCTTCGCGTCCATCAGCGAGTGCGGCGAACGCACGCCTTCCACGACGTGGGCGCGCGGGGTGAGCACCAGCTTCACCTCGCCCGTCACGCGGTCCTGCGAGGAGGCGAGGAACGCCTCCAGGTCCTTCACCACCGGGTCGAAGAAGTGCCCCTCGTGGAGCAGCGACCCGTACAGGTTGCCCACCGTCTCCTTCCAGAAGAGCTGCTTGCCCGACAGCACCAGCTTCTCCAGCTCGCGGTGCGACGCGATGAGCAGGTGCGCCGCCGGGGCCTCGAAGCCCACGCGGCCCTTGATGCCCAGGATGGTGTCGCCCAGGTGCACGCCCCGGCCGATGCCGTACGGCCGGCCCAGCGCGTTGAGCTGCTCCACCACGTCCACCGGGGACAGCGCCTTGCCGTCGAGCGCCACCGGCACGCCCTTGTCGAAGGAGATGATCAGCGGTCGAGGCTTCAGGTCGGTGGGGATTTCACCACCGGGGAAGGCCGCTTCCGGCAGGGTGCTCCACGAGTCCAGCGTCTCGCGGCCACCGACGGACGTGCCCCACATGCCCTCGTTGACGGAGTACGTGCCCGTCTTCGCCGGCATGTGGAAGCCGCGCTCCGCGAGGAAGGAGATCTCCTGCTGACGGGAGAGCGCCAGGTCGCGGATGGGGGTGATGAGCTGCAGCTGCGGCGCGAGCGTGCGGAAGGCCACGTCGAAGCGGACCTGATCATTGCCGGCGCCGGTGCTGCCGTGGGCCACGGCCTGCACGCCCAGCTTCTCCGCCATGCGCACGGCCTCCACGGCCTGGCAGGCGCGCTCGGCGGAGACGCTCAGGGGGTAGAGCTGGCCGCGCAGCACGTTGCCGGCGATGAGGAAGCGCAGGTAGCCCTGGAACAGGGTGTCGCGCGCGTCCACCGTGTGGTGCGCCACCGCGCCCAGCTTCTGGGACAGGGCCTGGATGCGCTCCAGCTGCTCGGGCGGGAAGCCGCCCGTGTCCACGGTGACGGTGGTGACGTCCCAGCCCTGCTCGCGCAGGTACACCGTGCAGAAGGCGGTATCGAGGCCGCCGGAGAACGCCAGCACCACGGACTTCTTGCTCATCTTCGGACTCCTGTTGCTGCGAAAGGGGGTGAGGAAGGTTTCAGGGGGCCCAGACGCGCGAAGCGGCCTGTGCCTGCTGTGCGTGGGTGCGCGTGAGCCAGTCGCGCGCATCCGCCAGTTCCTCGCGCGCGGTGGCGAGGCCCAGATTGCCGGCGCCACCCAGGTGGGTGGCCGTCAGCGCGCCGCGGTCCGGCTGGAAGCTGCCGTCGTTGAGCTGACGGCCCACCTCCCGGTACGCGTCGCGGAAGGGCTGGCCCTTCGCCACGAGCGCGTAGGCGTGGTGCGCGGCATAGAGCGTGTCATCGCACGCCGCGCGCGCCTTCTCCGCGTTCACCTTCAGCGCGGGCACCAGCCGCGCCAGCACGTCCAGCAGCGCCTTCGCGCTGGTGAGGGCCTGGAGGGTGGGGCGCTTCAGCAGCTGGAAGTCACGGTGGTAGCTGGAGGGAAGGCCTCCGGCCACCGCCTCCACCTGATGCGCCAGACCGCGCAGCTCGCGGCAGCGGCCCCGGGCCAGCTCCACCACGTCCGGGTTCTTCTTCTGCGGCATGATGGACGAGCCGGTCGTGAAGGCATCCGGCAGGGCCAGGAAGCCGAACTCGTCCATGCTGTAGAGCTGCACGTCCCAAAGCCACTTCTCCAGAGTGCCCGCCACCGAGCACGCCCAGGTGAGCAGCGCCGCTTCATGCCGCCCCCGACTGTCCTGCGCGTCGATGGGGCTGCGTTGAACTCGACTGAAACCGAGCAACCGCGCGACATATTCACGGTCGATGGGCAGCGGCACACCAAAGCCCGCGGCGGCGCCCAGCGGGCAACGGTCGAGCCGCCCCCACACGCCCTTCAGCGCCTCCAGCTCCTCCAGCAGTCCCTCCGCGAACGCCATGCCCCACAGGCCGAAGGTGGACGGCATCGCGCGGCGCAGGTGCGTGTAGCCGGGCAGGGGCAGGTCCGCGTGCGCTTCCGCGAAGTCCAGGAACGTGCCCGCCAGCTCCGCCGTGCGCGCGCCCAGCGCGAGCAGCTCCTCACGCATGAACAGGCGCAGGGCCAGCAGCACCTGGTCGTTGCGCGAGCGCGCCAGGTGGATGCGCTTGCCCGCCTCGCCGGTGCGCTCCACGAGCGCGGCCTCCAGCGCGGTGTGGCCGTCCTCCTGCTCCGGGCGGATGGTGAATCGGCCCGCGCGCGCCTCGTCGTGGAGCGCGTGCAGGGAGGACACGAGCGACGTGGCGGCCTCCGGGCTGAGCAGGCCCACGTGCGCGAGCATGCGCGCGTGCGCGGCGCTGCCCAGCGCGTCGTGCGGCACCAGCGACAGGTCCACCACGGGGTCATCGCCCACGGTGAAGGCGTGGATGGCCGCGTCCAGCGGCTGGCCCTTGCCCCACAATGTCTCAGCCACGCGACACCTCCCCGGCATAGCCGTGCAGCAGTCGTCGATAGAACGCGAGCCCCGCCTCCAGCTCCGCGCGCGTGAGGTACTCGTTGGCCTGGTGGCTCCGCAGCGTGTCGCCCGGGCCCGCCTTCACCGCCGGGATGTCTCCCAGGAACGCCCAGTCGGACGTGGTGCTGGAGCCCACCGTGTCCTGGCCCGACGCCACCACCGCCGCGCGCACCAGCGGGTGCGACGCGTCCGTGCCCTTCGGCAGGTAGCGCGCGGAGTGCACCACCACTTCACTCTCCAGCGCCTGCCCCACGTCCTCCGCCACCTTCGCGTGGTCCATGCCCGGCGTCGTGCGCAGGTCCACGAAGAACTCGCACCGGTCCGGCACCTGGTTGCGCGCCAGTCCTCCGGACACCTGCGTCACCTGCGCTCGCGCCTCACCCAGCAGCGGGTGCGCGGGGAAGCGCAGCGCGGACACGGCCTGGATGTCCCGGGCCGCCTTGAGGATGGCGTTGTCCAGATTGCCCGTGTGCGCGTGCGCCACGTGACCGCTCTTGCCGTGCGCCACGCAGCGCAAGAGCAGCATGCCCCGCTGCGCCGTGCAGGGCTTGAGCGACGTGGGCTCGCCCACGATGGCGGCGTCCAGCGGCCCCAGCGTGGACAAGAGCGGTCCCAGCCCCTTGCCGCCCGTCTCCTCCTCGGCGGTGAGCGCGAAGACGCACTCCACACCCTTGGGCGCGCCTTCCTCCAGGAGCGCCTTCGCGGTGAGGAGCATGGCGGTGACGCAGCCCTTGGCGTCGTTGGCGCCCAGGCCGTAGAGCGTGTCGTCCTTCCACACGGCCTCGTGCGGCTCCGTGTTCCACCCGGCGCACGGCTTCACCGTGTCCAGGTGTGAGTTGACGAGCAGGCGCTTCGGCCCGCTGCCCACGCTGAACCACACGTTGTGGCCCTGGCGGTGCACGCGGGCACCCCAGGACTCCGCATGGCCCGCGACGAGGTCCGCGATGCGGGCCTCGTCGCCGGAGACGCTGGGCGTGGCGACCAGCGCGGTGAGCAGCTCGGCGGGGTTCAACCCTTGGCCTCGCCGTGCTTCACCGGGTGCTCGCGCACGACCATGGTGCCGCTGCCCTCGTTGGTGAAGACCTCCTCCAACAGCGCATCGGACTGCTTGCCACTCACCAGATGCACGCTGCCCACGCCGCCCACGAGCGCGTGGCGCATGGCGTGCGCCTTGGGACGCATGCCGCCCGTGAGCCGGCCTTCGGCCTCCAGCGACGCCAGGTCCGACAGCGTGGCCAGCGAGATGAGGGACGACGGGTCGGAGACGTCCTTGAGGAGCCCCGGCACCTCCACCATGAAGAACAGCTTCTCCGCATGCAGCGCCGCCGCCAGGGCCGCCGCCACCGTGTCCGCGTTGGTGTTGTAGACAGCGCCGTCCTGGCCGCCCGACAGCGGGGCGATGACCGGCACGTAGTCGGCGGAGCGCAGGTGCTCCACGACGCGCGTGTCCACGGACTCGATGTCGCCCACGAGGCCGTAGTCCACCATGCGGCCTTGCGTCTCGCCGGGCTCCGTCACCAGCACGGGCGGGCGCTTGCGCGCCTTGATGAGGCCCGCGTCCACGCCGGACAGGCCCACCGCGGGCACCCCCGCGGCCTGGAGGTCCGCGAGCAGGTCCGTGTGCAGCTTGCCCGCCAGCACCATCTTCGCCGCGTCCAGCACGGGCGCGGAGGTGATGCGGCGGCCGGCCACCTTCTCGATGGGCAGGTGCAGGGCGTCACAGAGCGCGTCCAGCTCCGGACCGCCGCCGTGCACCACGACGGGGCGGATGGAGAAGGCCCACAGGAGGGCGATCTGCTCGCACGCCGTCTTGCGGGTGCGCGGATCCGTCAGCACGGCCCCGCCCAGCTTCACCACGAAGGTCTTGCTGCGGAACTGCTTCACGTACTTCGCCGCGTTGCGAAGCGCGGCGTACGGGTCGGGAGACAAAGGCACGGTGGACCTCTGGAAATGCAAAAGGGGACGGAAGAAGGGTGGGGCGGCGGGCCGTGTGAATCAGCCGCCGCGCATCCAGGCCAGGAGGGCGCGCTGCACGTGGTAGCGGTTGCCCGCCTCATCCACGACGCGGCTGCTGGCGTGATCCAACACCTCGTCGGCGACCTCCACGTTGCGGCGCACGGGCAGGCAGTGCAGGAACGCCGCGTCCTTCGCGGCCTTCCCCATGTGCCGGCGCGTGGGCATCCAGCCCGAGTACGACGCGAGCAGCGCCGCCACGTCCGTGGGCGTGCTCGCCGTCTGCGCGGTGGGGCCCCAGGACTTCGCGTACACGGCGCGGCTGCCCACCAGCGCCTCGTCCTGGTCGTGCGTGTACGTGATGCTGCCGCCGGTGGCCTTGGCGTACGCCTCCGCCTCCGCGCGCACGGCCGGGTGCAGGTCGAAGCCCGGGGGATGCGCCACGCGCACCTCGCAGCCCGCGGCCGCCGCGGACAGGAGGAAGGAGTTGGGCACGGCCTTGGGCAGCGGCTTGATGTGCGGCGCCCAGGTGAGCGTCACCGGCAGCTTCTTCGTGGTGCCGAACGTCTCGCGCAGGGTGAGCGCGTCCGCCAGACCCTGGCAGGGGTGCTCGCGCGCGGACTCCATGCTCACCACCGGTACGGTGGCCCACTTGCGGAAGGCGTTGATGACGGGGTCGGCCTCGTCCTCCTCGTCACCGCCACCCTGGGAGAAGGTGCGGATGCCGAGCATGTCCACGAAGCGCGACAGGACGGGCGACGCCTCCTTGATGTGCTCCGCGCGGTCCGCGTTCATCACCGCGCCGGGCCGGTCCTCCAGCTTCCACACGCCAGAGCCCACGTCGAGCACGATGGCGTGCCCGCCCGCGCGCAGCATGACCGCCTCGAAGGACGTGCGCGTGCGCAGGGACGGGTTGAAGAACACCATGCCCAGGAGCTTCCCCGGGAAGATGTGGCCCGGATCCTTCAGCTTCCACGCGGCCGCCTGCGAGAGGACCGCCTCGACGCCTTCCGGGCCCAGGTCCTGAATGCGGGTGACATGCTTCATGGGCTTCGTGCTCCCCCGGCCGCGCCGGATGGATGGGGACTGCTGAATATGCACTTGAATTCGTGCATATTCCTTGAGGAGGCGCGGATATTATGCAGAACGGCGCAGCGCGCAAGAACATTCACTGGGATTTTTCATGCGCCTTGCGTGCGTATTCAGCCGCATGCATGGTGAATGTGAATGAACCTGGACGACGCCATCCTTCAGCTCATCTCCCTCCAGGACGTGCCGGATCAGTTCGTCCTGCAGTCGTTGCTCGAAGAGGCGGGGCACACGCCCAGCCAGTCCACGCTGTCGCGGCGGCTGAAGAAGCTGAGCGTGCAGAAGGTGAACGGGCGCTACCAGCGCGCCGAGCCGCCGGTGATGCCCGTGCCGCTCGCGCCGAAGGTGACGATCATCGAGGCGCCGCCCAACATGCTGGTGCTGAAGACGGCGCCCGGCTACGCGCAGATCTTCGGGCTGGCGCTGGACCGCGAGGCGGTGGAGGGCCTGGCGGGCACGGTGGCGGGTGACGACACCATCTTCATCGCGGTGAGGGATCCGTCGTACCTGCGGGACGTGCGCGAGGCGGTGGAGGAGCTCATCCAGCGCGGCCCGTGAACGGGAACCGGCGCACGGACTCCCACGGGCCGCCGAGGTAGCGCCAGAGCAGCAGCGCGGGCGAGTGCGAGTCGAAGGCGGACCAGCCCGCGCCCAGCTCCGCGAGCGCGGCCTTCGCCTCCTCCACGGTGGCCTTGTTCATCAGCGTGACGTGGGGCCGGAAGGGCTGACGGTCCTGCGGCGTGAGCCACTCCACGTAGGCGCGGGAGAGCTCGCGGTGCACGGGCGTGAGGCCGGGGGCTTCCACGTCCACCGCCATGCCGCGTCCCAGGCTCCGCAACTTCGTGAAGCGCAGCGTGGGCGGGGGGCGCTCGGTGACGACCTCGAGCGCTGCCTCCACGGCGTCCTGCTCATGCCCGGGCAGGTGGTGGAAGAGGGACACGTGCGCCGGGATGACGTTGCGCTCGGGTGGGAAGTAGCGGCGGCGCAGGCCGTCCAGGCGCGTGAAGGCTTCTGGCTCCAGCTCAGCGGTGACGAGCAGCGGGGCTTCGGGGAGGGCGGCCATGCGGCGCACACCTTCCGTCCGAAGCCCCAGGGGCACAAGAGGCGCTCAGCCTTGCGACGCGAAGAAGGCCCGCAGCGAGTCGTCGGCCTTCTTGCGGTACTCCGGCAGGCGCGAGCGCTCTGCCTCGGCGAGGGCCTTCTTCACGCCCGACGCGTCGAAGTCGTGGGTGTAGACAGGCGTGCCGGGCTGCTGGCGCCACGAATCGGCGAGGCTTCCCGCGTCGATGCCGTCGAAGCCCAGCTCCTCCACGAGCTTGAGCACCTTCGCGCGGTGCTCGGGCGGATCCCCCGCGATGGGCAGCGCCACCCGGCCGGGCGTGCCCTTCGGCAGGCCCTTCTCCAGGAGGCTCTGGAAGAAGATGTTGTTGAAGGCCTTGATGACGGGGCGGCCGATGAGCGAGGCGACCCACTCGCTCTCCACCTTGCCGTTCTCCAGCTCCGGGATGCTGCCGTCGCGCACGGGGTAGTAGTTGCCCGTGTCGATGATCACGACGTCCTTCGGCACGTTCGCGAACAGGCCCTTCGGCAGGTCAGGGATTGCCTTCTGGGGGATGGTCACGACGACGACTTCGCCGGCCTTCGCCGCCTCTTCGACCGTGACGGCCTTCGCGCCCGTCTCCTTCGCGAGGTCGCGCAGGGTGTCCGGTCCGCGTGAGTTCGCGATGGACACTTCATGGCCCAGCTGCGTCCACCGCCGAGCCAGGGTTCCACCGATGAATCCCGCGCCAATGATTCCGATCTTCATGTCGTCCTCGTCCGGAAAGTGAGTCCCACGACTGCAAGCGCCGGTCGGATGCGCGGCCCGCGTGCGTGATTCGCGGTCCTGTTGGATTGCCACCGGACCCGCGTGCGGACGACCTGATGGGTGGACTTCCTGCTCCGGGTGTTCCGGCGTCAACGCTTGGGGCCTGGGTCCGACGCCTTCCTGCCGGGCGTGTGAGCGGATGGGGGCCTTCCGCCCCGACCCGGGCATTCGCTAACGTTCCGGTCCGGGCTGGTCCTTGGGAGACCCGCCCTGCTGCCATGGCCCACATTCCATCCGAGCTGGTCGCGGCCTTCCGGGGGACCGCCGCGCGAACCCTGTCCTCCGAGGAGGACACGGCGCTTGCGCCCATCCTGATGGGCATCCTCGATCGTTGCGAGGCAGCCTGGCCTGGCGTCAGGCTTGCTCCCAAGGCCTTCGTCGCGCATCTGGGGCTGCACACGCCGCCGAGCGAGCCCCTCGCGCAGGCCCTGTCCGCGCTGCATTGCGAGGACCTGTATCTGGCGCTGGCGTCGGTGGAGGGGCAGCGGGCCGCGCTGGATGGGCTGGAGTCCGCAGTGCTGGTGCCCGCGGGGCGAGCGGTGCGCCGCGTGGAGGACTCGGACGCCTTCGTGGACGAGGTGCTCCAGCTCACTCGCCTGCGGCTCCTGGTGGAGGAGGGCGGCCGAGCTCCGCGCCTCACGGAGTACGCGGGCCGGGGGCCGTTGAGGCGGTGGGCGGAGGCCGTGGCGCTGGGCATCGCGCTGTCGCTCAAGCGCAAGCCGGACCGGAGCACGCCGCTGGATGACGCGCTCATCGCCGCGGACCTGGGCGCGACGGATCCGGAGCTGGAGCACATCCGCCACCGCTACCGTCCCGCCTTCCGCGCCGCCTTCACGGAGGCCCTGGCCGCGCTCGCGCCGCGCGACCGCAACCTGCTGCGCATGGGGTTGGTGCAGGGCCTGGGCGTGGAGTCGCTGGGGGCTCTGCACCAGGTGCATGCGTCCACGGTGTCGCGGTGGATGGCGAAGGCGCGCGACGCGCTCCTGGAGCACACCCGGCAGGGCCTGGCCCGGCGGCTCGCGCTCAACACCTCCCAACTGGACAGCCTGCTGCGCGTGCTCGACGGCAGTCTGGAGATCAGCCTCGCGTCCCTCCTGAAGGAAGGGTGATTCCCTCCATGCCCGAGTCCACCGC
The DNA here is from genome assembly GCF_003612075.1 of Corallococcus sp. CA041A. NCBI lineage: Bacteria > Pseudomonadati > Myxococcota > Myxococcia > Myxococcales > Myxococcaceae > Corallococcus > Corallococcus sp. CA041A. The sequence continues at coordinate 6,860 of NZ_RAWF01000106.1, read as the reverse complement.
CCACCTCGACGAGGTCGAGCTGCTCGACCTCGCGGACGGCATTCCGTCCCAGTCCCTGCGCGAGCGCGCCGAAGGCCACCTGGACGCCTGCGCGTCCTGCCGTGAGGCCCTGGCGGACTTCCTGCGCGTGCGCGCCGTCCCAGCGCCGGACGTGCACGCCGCGCGCACGGCCGTGGCGGTGTCGGAGCCGTTCACCCGCTCCGTCAAGTCGCGCATCCCCCAGGTCGCGCAGGGGACGCTGCTGGGCCGCTACGTGGTGCTGGAGCGGCTGGGTGCGGGAGGCATGGGCGTCGTCCACGCGGCGTATGATCCAAGCCTCGACCGTCGCATCGGACTGAAGCTCCTGCGCGCGCCGACCTCCGCCAGCGGCTCCCAGGGGGGAACAGAGCGGCTCCTGCGCGAGGCCCAGGCCGCCGCGCGCACGCGCCACCCGCACGTCGTCGCCGTGCACGATGTGGGGACGTTCGGGGACGTCGTCTTCATCGCGATGGAGTTGGTGGATGGCGGCACCGTGCGCCAGCACCTGCTGGAGGCCACCCGACCGTGGCGCGACGTGGTGCGGCTGTACATCCAGGCGGGGAGGGGGCTCGCGGCGGCGCACGCGGCGGGCGTCGTGCACCGGGACTTCAAGCCGGACAACGTGCTCGTGGACAAGGAGGGCCGCGCCCGCGTGACGGACTTCGGGCTGGCCCGCCTGGAGTCCTCCGAAGAAGCAGATGCCACAGCGCTGGGACCCGGCAGGAGCACGTCGCCCAGGAGCGCCCCAGGAGATGCCGCGTCGCCTAAGGGTGCCCCGGACGAGGCCTCGTCGCCGATAGCCATTCCGGGCGAGACCATGTCGCCGAAGGGCACCCCGGGTAACGCCGCGTCTCCGATGGTCGGTCCTGGCAACGCCGCGTCTCCGAAGGGCGCCCTTCTGGTCACCAGCGTCGCGGGCACGCCAGGGTACATCGCGCCGGAGGTGCTCACGGGCTCCCCCGCGGACGCGCGGTCGGATCAGTACGCGTTCTGCGTCTCGCTGTACGAAGGGCTGCACGGCCAGAAGCCCTCCTCCACTGAGGCCGGTGGCCTGGCGAACCGGAGCAATGTCCCACGCGCCGTGCACGCGCTCATCGTGCGCGGACTGTCACCGGAGCCCGGGGCCCGCCATCCCTCCATGACGGTCCTGCTCGACGCGCTGGAGCGCGCTGCCTTCCCACGCACCAGCGCGAAGATGGCAGCCGCTGGAGTGGGAGCGGGCCTGCTCGCCATCGCGGCCGCGGTGGTGTTCGCCCGAGGCCCGTCGCCCTGCGCGGATGACCCCACGCGGCTCCAGGGCATCTGGGACGCGGACCGCAAGGCGGCGCTGCTCAAGGCCTTCCAGGCCACGGGCGCGCCGGACGCTGTCGCCGCCTACGAGGCCACCGCCCGGACGCTGGATGCCTATGCCTCCGGTTGGAATGACAGCCGCCGCGACGCGTGCCTGGCCACGCACGAACACGGCACGCAATCCACCGCGGTGCTGGACCTGCGGACCCACTGCCTGGAGCGACGCCGCCGGGAGCTGACCGCGCTCACGGAGGTGCTCTTCTCCGCGGACCGCGTGGGCGTCGCCAGCGCCCCAGAAGCCGCGCAGGCGCTGAGTCCACTTTCACGCTGCGCGGACGTGGAGTCCCTGTCCCAGCCGGTGCCCCCACCGGAGCGGCCGGAGGTCGCCGCTCGCGTGAAGGCCGCCTACGCGAAGCTGGACGACGCGCGGGCCCGCCTGGGCGCGGACCGGTGGCAGGACGCCGTGGACCGCGTCGCCCCCATCGTGAAGGAGGCGGAGACGCTGGGCTACAAGCCGCTGCTGGGTGAGGCCCTGCTCATCGAAGGCGAGGCCCGCGCCTTCCTGCGCGACGAGTCCGCGGAACCCGCGCTGCGCCGCGCGATGCTGGCGTCACTGTCAGGGCGCGACGACCTGCGCGCCGCGGAGGCCGTCGTCTACCAGGTCTTCGTCGACGGCGAGGTGACCCAGCGCCCGGAGCAGGCCAAGGCCCACGCCGACGAGGCCCGGGCGCTCCTGGAGCGGTCCGGCGGCAACCTGGAGCTGGAGTCCCAGCTGCTCGCGTACGAGGGCAACTCGCTGGAGCAGCAGTCGCGCTCGTCGGAGGCGCTGCCCGTACTTCAGCAGGCGCTGGCGCTCCAGGAGCGATTGCACGGCCGCGACTCGCCACGGCTCGCCCGCGCGCTGCTCACGATGGCCTCCACCCAGCGGTCGATGGGGCGCGCGGAGGAGGCGCTTGCCACCATCCAGCGCGCCAGGAAGGTGTTGGAGGCCGCCTACGGCCCGGACCACCCGAAGGTCGCCATCACGATCAACAACATGGGCGGGACCCTGGTGGAGCTGCGGCGCTACGAGGAGGGGTATGAGGCCTTCCTGGAGACCCTGCGCCGCTATGAGCGCATCTACGGCCCCGACCACCAGCCCCAGCGCTACGTCGCCGGCCTGCGGGCGAACCTGAGCGCGGCGGCCTTCCGCATGGGGCGCTACGACGAGGCCGAGCGCCGCATGCTGGAAGCCCGGGTCATCTACAAACAGCTGTTCCCCAAGGGCTCCATCTTCCGGATCCGCTCGGGCACCAACCTGTCCCAGATCCTCATGAACCAGAGCCGGGTGGCGGACGCCCAGGTGCTGCTCCAGGAGATGGAAGTGGAGGTGGCTGCGGCCCGGGCCGATGGCCGCAGCGATCCCATCTTCGCGGCGCCGTCGCGATGCCAGGCGGAAGCCTGGATGCGGCTGGGGCAGTCCGAGCGCGCCGTCGCGGAAGCGAAGCGCAGCGTGGCCATCGTGCGGGAGCTGAAGGGGGAGACCGAGCTGGGAGAATCGCTGCGCGTCCTGTCCGTGACCCTCACCCGGGCGAAGCAGCTCCACGAGGCCCGGGACGTGGCGCGTGAGCTGTTGGCCCTGCACCACAAGCTCGCGGGCGAAGAGACCCGGCCTCCCATGGAGATGGAGGAGATGATGGCCGAGCTGTCCCTGGCGCGCGGTGAGGTGGACGAGGCCCGCAAGTGGGGGGAGCGCTCCCTGGAGGCCTGGAGTCAGACGGCCGCCCCGCCCCTGGAGATGGCCAACATCCGCTTCATCCTGGCCCGCGCGCTGCGCAAGGCCCACCTGGAGCCGGAGCGGGCCCGGGCACTGGCCACCGCCGCCCGCGACGCCGTGCTCCCCACCGCCGAGCCCCGGCTGCTCAAGCTCTCCGAACTGGACGCGTTCCTGCGGGAGCGCTGAGGCGCGCGGGGCTGCTAGGGTGCCGCCCCCTATGCGAATCCTCGTCGGACTGACCTCGTCGGGCTGGACGGAGAAGGCCCGGTGGGCGTTGGACCACCACCGCGTCGCCTACCGCTACCAGGACTATGTCCCCCTCATCCAGGAGCGCTGGCTGCGCAAGCAGGTGGCTCCCGGGGTGAAGCCCTCCGTGCCGTTGCTCGTGGACCCGCCCCAGCCGGCCACGCACGGCTCGTTCGCCATCGCGAAGCACGCGGAAGGAGTGGGGCAGGGCAGACCGCTCTTCCCGGCCGCGCAGGTGGACACCATCACCGCGTGGAACGACACCAGCGAACACGTGCTGGACCTGGCGCGCGCCTACGCCATGCCGCGCATGCTGACGAACTCCCGAGCCCAGGCGGAGATGCTGCCGAAGTTCGTCCCCGGCTGGCTGCGTCCGGTGTTCGCGCCCTCCGCGCGCCTGGGCATGCGCTACGTGGTGAAGAAGCACCAGGTGGCGGACAGCTCGCCGGAGGCCATCGAGGCCGCCGTCGCCCCCTCCTACGACAAGCTGCGCGCCGCGCTGGGGGGCCGGCCCTATCTGCTGGACGCGGGCTTCACCTACGCGGACATCACCACCGCGGCGATGCTCGTGCTGCTGGGGCCGCCCGCGGACCGGCACCTGCCCATGGGGCCGGGCACGCGCGAGGTGTGGACCCACTCGGGGCTCGCCGCGCGCTTCCCGGACCTGCTCGCGTGGCGCGACGCGCTCTACGACAAGCACCGCCGCACCTGAAAACACCACGGGCCGCCTCCCGGTGAGGGAAGGCGGCCCGCCGTGAATCACCGGTGCGTGCAGCCGGCTACTCCGCCTGCTTCACGCCCTTCGAGTTGTCCACCAGCACCTTGCCGAAGGTGAGCCCGTCGGGGCCGGCGTCCGCCTGGATGTGCTCGCCCGGCGCGAACTCGCCGTTCAGCACCTTGATGGCGAGCGGATCCAACAGGTACTTCTGCACCGCGCGCTTCAGCGGCCGGGCGCCGTACGTCGGGTCGTAGCCGCGCTCCGCCAGCAGCTCCCGCGCGCCTTCCGTGAGGTCCAGCGTGAGGCGCTTGGCCTGGAGCAGCTTCTGGAGCTTGCCCAGCTGGATGTCCACGATGCGGTAGATGTCCTTCTTGCGCAGCGGCTCGAAGATGACGATTTCGTCCACGCGGTTGAGGAACTCCGGCCGGAAGTGGCTGCGCAGCGCTTCCATCACCTCGCCGCGCGTCTTCTCGTTGAGCGTGTCCGTGCCCGCCATGCCCTCCTGGATGGCCTGCGAGCCGATGTTGGACGTGAGGATGAGCACCGTGTTGCGGAAGTCCACCGTGCGGCCCTGGCTGTCCGTCACCCGGCCCTCGTCGAGGATCTGCAGCAGGATGTTGAACACGTCGTGGTGTGCCTTCTCGATTTCGTCGAAGAGCACCACCGTGTACGGCCTGCGGCGCACGGCCTCCGTCAGCTGGCCGCCCTCCTCGTAGCCCACGTAGCCCGGGGGCGCGCCCACGAGCCGGGACACGGCGTGCTTCTCCATGTACTCGGACATGTCGATGCGGACCATGGCCGTGTCGTCGTCGAAGAGGAACTCCGCCAGCGCCTTCGCCGTCTCCGTCTTGCCCACGCCCGTGGGGCCCAGGAAGATGAACGAACCGATGGGGCGGTTCGGGTCCTGCAGTCCGCTGCGCGCGCGGCGCACGGCGTTGGACACGGCCTCAATCGGGGTGCGCTGGCCAATCACGCGCTCGGCGAGCCGGTCCTCCATCTTGACCAGCTTCTGCATCTCGCCCTCCATCAGCTTGGAGACCGGGATGCCCGTCCACTTGGCTACCACGGAGGCGATGTCCTCGGAGTCCACCTCCTCCTTGAGGAACTTCTGGTTCTTCTGAAGCTCCGCCAGCTTCTCGTTCTGCGCGGTGACTTCCTTCTCCAGCGAAGGGATGACGCCGAACTTCAGCTCCGCCGCGCGGTTCAAGTCGCCCTGGCGCTCCGCCGCGGCCTGGTCGTTGCGCGCCTTCTCCTGCTTCTCCTTGAGCGAGCGCAGGGCCGCGATGGCCTTCTTCTCCGCGTCCCAGTGGGCCTTGAGCGAGTTGAACTTCTCGTTCAGGTTCGCGAGCTCCTTCTCGATGGTGGCCAGGCGCTCACGCGAGTGCGGATCCGTCTCCTTGCGCAGGCCCTCGCGCTCGATTTCCAGCTGCGTCACCTTGCGGCGGATGTCGTCGATCTCCGTGGGCATGGAGTCGATTTCGATGCGCAGGCGGCTGGAGGCCTCGTCGACCAGGTCGATGGCCTTGTCCGGTAGGAAGCGGTCGGAGATGTACCGGTGGCTGAGCGTGGCCGCCGCGACGAGCGCGGAGTCCTGGATGCGCACGCCGTGGTGCACCTCGTAGCGCTCCTTCAGGCCACGCAGGATGCTGATGGTGTCGTGCACCGTGGGCTCGCCCACGAACACCGGCTGGAAGCGGCGCTCCAGCGCGGCGTCCTTTTCAATGTGCTTGCGGTACTCGTCCAGCGTCGTCGCGCCAATGCAGTGCAGCTCGCCGCGCGCGAGCGCCGGCTTGAGCATGTTGCCCGCGTCCATGGCGCCTTCGGCCTTCCCGGCGCCCACGAGCGTGTGCATCTCGTCGATGAAGAGGATGATTTCGCCCGCCGCGTCCGAGACCTCCTTGAGGACCGCCTTGAGGCGCTCCTCGAACTCGCCGCGGAACTTGGCGCCGGCCACCATGGAGCCCAGGTCCAGGGTGATGAGGCGCTTGTTCTTCAAGCCCTCCGGCACGTCGCCGTCCACGATGCGGCGCGCGAGCCCTTCCGCGATGGCCGTCTTGCCCACGCCCGGCTCACCGATGAGCACCGGGTTGTTCTTGGTGCGGCGGCTGAGCACTTGGATGCAGCGGCGGATCTCCTCGTCGCGGCCGATGACGGGGTCCAGCTTGCCAGCGCGTGCGGCCTCCGTGAGGTCGCGGCCGTACTTCTCCAGCGCCTGGTAGGTGGACTCCGCGTCCGCGCTCGTCACGCGCGAGGAGCCTCGCACTTCCTTCAGGCCCGCCTGCACGCGCTCGCGCGTCACGCCGGAGGACTTCATGGCCTCGCCGACGGCGCCCTTGTCCTGGGCCAGCGCGAGCAGCAGGTGCTCGGACGAGGTGAACTCGTCCTTCAGCGCCTTGGCCTCGTCCTCGGCCTTGTCGAAGGTCTTCATCAGGCGCTGGCTGAGCATGGCGCTCTCGCCGCCCTGGATGCGGGGGAGCTTCTGGAGCGCTTCGCCCAGCCGGCCCGCGAACAGCTTCACGTCCACGCCAATCTTGCGCAGAAGAGGGTCGACGATGCCGTCCTTCTGCCCCAGCAGTGCCGCGGCGAGGTGCTCCGGCTCGTAGTGGGGATTGTCGGCCCGGCGGGCCAGCGACTGACCCTCCTGGATCGCCTCCTGCGCCTTCACCGTGTATTTGTCGAGTCGCATGACCTCAACGTAAGGGCCGGGGACCCCTTGGCAAGGCGACACTGCCCGTATGCCCGGCGATTTCCCTGGAATACTTTGAGCCGCTGGAAGCGGCCGGGTAATCGTGGTGGCGAAGTTGCCAGGGGGTGGGGGGGTCGGTTATAGGC
>NZ_RAWF01000105.1:0-32021 GCF_003612075.1 Corallococcus sp. CA041A | reverse complement strand
CCTTCGGACACACCGCGAACCCCGAGCCCCAACACGATGAGCGGATAGGTCACGGCGTTCGGGATGAGCCGGCGCAACACGTCGGTCACCACCGCAATCACCAGGGCCACTCCCAGAATCGTCCAAAGCGCGAGCTGAGCAGGTGTCATTCGGCACCTGCTCCCATGGGGAGCAGGCGACCCCCATCAAACAATGGAGGCCCCAAGCCCGTCAAATCCTGAACAAGGCCATCGCACCGTGGGGCCCCGCGTCATGCCGGCTTCAGTGGATGACGAGGCGGATCTTCTCGCTGCAGATGAAGTACTCGTCCCCGTCCTCGACCTTGCGGCGCTTGATGCGCTGCTTGTTGAACCAGGTCCCGTTCGAGGAGCCGAGGTCTTCGATGTAGAAGTCGCCGCCGTCGCGGGCGATGACGGCGTGCTCGCGCGACACCTTGCCGGAGTTGATGACGAAGTCGCAGTGCTTGCCACGGCCGATGACGTACCGGTCCTTGACGATCTTCTCTTCTTCGCCGGACTCCAGGACGAGGTAGAGCGCGGCGCCCTCCTCCTCATCCGGCTCCTCCATCGGCTCTTCTTCGGCCTCCTCGGGAGGCTCGTCCTGCATGTCGTCGAGCGGCGGCTCCTCCTGCTCCGGCAGGGGATCCTCCTCGTCCTCGATCATGTCGTCCGCGGAGGGCGGGGGCGGCTCGTTCTTGCCCTTGATGAGCCGCTCCAGCTCGGCGGCCGTCTCCAGGACGCGCTCGGCGACCTCGCGGCGCACCGGATCATTGTCCAGCCCGTTGGAGGACGGACGCTCCTCCACATTGCGCGCGGCTGCGCGTGCGGGCGGCGGCGCGGGGGCCAGCACCGGTGGAGCGCCCTTGGCGGCGGCAGGAGGCGGCGCGGCGGCAGGACGCGCGGCCGGGGCGGGCGTGGCGGCCGGCACCGCCGCCACGACAGGCTCGCCCTTCGTCCTCACGTCGATGAAGCCGTTGAGACGCGCGAACATGAACAACGCCTGGTTGATGAGCGCGTCGCGATCCGAGCCCATCTGCTGGGCCATCTCTTCGTACGTCTCCCACAGGTGCTCGGCGATGCCGACCTTGCGTGCGGGACGGGAGTTCTGATCGATCATCGGTCTTGGCTCGGGAAATGCTGGACGTGGGGAACGATAGCAGAGCCGCTCGGGCGCGCCCAGTTACTGGAACGCCCGGAGATACGTGAGGTTGTCCAGGTTGTCGGTGATCGACTCCAGGGCCACCTGGAGCACGCCGTCCGCGGAGGGGTACGCGACGTAGGCGAGACTGGCCCCCGCCACGTCCGTGGCCACCACGGAAGCAGGCAGGGTGTAGACCGCCAGGCCGCTCGACTGGCTGGTGTCCACGCCGAACACGTAGCGGCGGAAGCGCGGCAGCAGCGTCACCACGTAGCGGTCACCCGCCGCCAGCCGGCTCCCCGCGCCGATGGTCGGCGTCATCGTGAGCGACAACGGCGCGGGCACGAAGGTGGTGGGCGACTTGGGCGGCTCCAGGCCCAGGTCGAAGCCGTCCGGGTGGTAGTAGTAGTCCAGGAAGGTGGAGACCGTGTACGTCTCGTTGACGTTCAGCCGCTGCAGGTACGTGTCGCGGGTCTCCGCGCCTGCATAGAGCACGAAGGGCTTCACGTTCGGGCCCGCGCGCACGGTGAACAACGGATACGACGAACAGGGCTCCGCCGCGGCGACGACCGCGGGGTCGGACAGGTCCGGGAAGAGCCGCGTGAGGCCATTGCCCTGATCCTCCAGGCGCAGGATGGGGATGACCGCGGCGCAGGCACCCGCGTTGTTCGCCAGGATGATGGAGTCGCCGGCGCTCACGCCGCGGGCCGTCGCCAGGGTCGTCTCGATGAGGAGCGGAGGATCCTCCTGGGTCAGGTCGCGTGAGAGGCCGACCAGTCCGGGCAGCACGCCCTGGAAGACGAAGCGGTACGTCCCGTTGGGCACCGAGCCGTTGCAGAGAAACGCGGTGACGTTGGTCGAATCCGTCGCCTGGGGGCAGCCGGGCTGGACCACGGTGATGCCCTGGAACTGGTCCGTGCGCGCCAGCTCGTTGTTGTCACGCAGCTCCGCGACCACCGACGAGTTCAGCGGCGTGTTGTTGGAGTTGCGGTCCAGGTTGAACGGGCGCCGCTCGTCCGCGCGGAACAGGGTGATCCGCCCGTCGGACGACGGCATGATGCCCAGGAGCGGGATGGCGGTGAGGTAGGCCACGCTGTCCGCCAGGAGCTCGCGAACCTCCAGGCCCGTGCGCAGCGTGAGGCCCGTGGGCAGACCCGCGGACGGCCGCAGCGTCAGCATGGCCGCTCCGGTGATGTCGCGCGCGAGCACCGGCGTCGGGGACGGCTCCTCCACCGGCTTCGGCCCGTTGTCGAGCGCGATGACGCCCTCGCAGTCAGACGAGTTGCACGTCAGCTCATCCAGCACCACGAACACGAAGCGGCCCGCGGGCCAGGGCTCGACGCATGTCGTCGTCCCGTCTTCCGCGGTCTTCACATCCGTGCCCGGCGGGCAGTTCCCATCCCCGAGCTTGGGCTTCGGCACGCCGTAGCTGGGGTGCGTGGCCACCAGCCGCGCCGGGATGTCCACCAGGTCCGCGTAGTTGGGCACCGCGTAGGGCGCCGGACGCGGCCGCTTGTAGGGAATCTCCACGGAGGCCCCGTCCGCGACGACGCGCACGAGCCGGCTGGTGCCGGACACGTTGCGGATGGCGACCACCAGCGAGTCCACCCGGTCGGCCCGCGCGGGCAGCGTGAGCATGGACATCACCGTGTCCGCCGGCTTGAGGCAGAAGACGGGCAGCGCGGGAGGCAGCGTGGCCGCGTCGAAGCCCTCCGGGCCGGGCAGGTCCTGGCGCATCACCACCCCGCCGCCAAAGGGGCCGCAGAGCTGCTCGGCGGCCTCCGGGCGCGTCTGGAGCGCGTAGTACAGGACGCTCGGGGCGCCCTCCACCACCGGGGCGTGCGCGGCGAAGGCGGTGATGAGCTGGCCGGTCGCCAGGCGCGTCACCTCGTTGAGGCGCGCGCGGTCCGCGGCCACCACGGAGATGCCGCGGCCGCCGGAGCTGCGCGCGTAGATATACGGGCCGGACACGTCCTCGCCCTTGTCGTTGTAGCCCACGTCGCGGGTGAGCGAGTCGGGCCGCGCGATGACGGGGATGGCCAGGGGCTCCAACGGGTTGGGCGCGGGGATGAACTCACGCGGCGTGCGCGTCAGGTCCAGCACGCGCAGCTCATCCCGGTCCTGGGAGGTGACGAAGACGAGCTGGTTGGAGAGCACCACGTCGTACGTGCCGGACAGACCGGCGGCGCCCGCGGTGGAGGTGGTGTCGGAGCAGGCGAGCGCGAGGCTCGCGCCGCTCAGCAACAGGGCAGCAAGAAAGCCGCGCTTCAAGGTCAGTTCTCCTGGCACACGCTGGTGCCCTGGTTCGGATCGCGCTGCTGCTGGATGCCCAGCTTCGCCACCACCCGCGCGTCCTGGGGACGCGACAGGTCGGGGATGTCCACGATGGCCACCTGGCTGTCACCGAAGTTGGTCACGAACAGCCGCGCCGCGTTCGTCCCGGCGGGGTTGTCCACCGTCAGCCCGAAGGCCTGCGACGGGTTGCTGGTCTGGTTGAGTTCGTTGACAAGCGGCACCTGCGCCACGACCTGCCCGAGCGCCTCGTCGTAGAGGGACACCGCGCTGTCGCCGGTGCTCGTCACCGCGATGATGTGGGTGTCCGCGTTGGACGTGCCCGGAGTCCGCGAGATGATCTGCATGTCGCTCACGCCGTCGGGCATGGGCACCGCGGAGACCACCCGGAAGAAGGGCTGGGTGGCGGCGGTGCCCGGCACCGCGTCGTATTCGAAGTCGAGGGTGAGCAGCGTGTCCGGGCCGCGCGCCAGCATGTACAGCCGCTCGCGCACGAAGTTCGGACGCGCCGCCAGCTCCGCCGGCGTCACCGGACGGGGCACCACCCGCGCCGCGCGCGCCTCGCGGATGCGGTACTCCGACTGCAGCGAGGGCTCCAGGATGGTGCCGGGGTCGTTCTTGTCCACCAGCCGCAGCACGTAGTTGCCGGCCACGGTGCCGCTGATGCCGGCCACGAAGTTGCGGCCCGTCACGTAGAGGTAGCCCGCGCCCACCGTCACCGAATCCGAGCCGCCGTAGAGGTAGCCCTCGGGAGACAGCGAGATGAAGCCCAGCGAGTCCCGCGTGGGGTTGTCCAGCTTCAGCGTGGCCAGGTAGCTCTCGAAGTTGGTGCTGGACCTGGCGGGCGAGTCCGCCGCCTCCGAGTGCGTCACATACAGGTTGCCGCTCGCCTCATCCACCGTCACGCCGATGGGCGACGGAGCGCGGGGCAGGCCCGGCCGGCCCTCGTCGCTGAGGGACGACGGGATGTCCTCGGTGAGCGACAGCGCGCCGTTGCGGCAGTCCACGCCGCCCTGCACGCAGGTGAGCACCGGAGCGCCGTTGGCCTCCAGGCTCACGTCCACCGCGTTCAGGTTGTTGCCCTCCGCACGCGAGGGCACGAACAGGCGTGGCAGACCCGTGGCCGGGTTCACCCACATGGCCAGCTCACCCGCGAAGCTGCGGATCTGCACGAGCGACTCGTCCGCGGAGGACAGGTCCTCGAAGGCGAGCGAGGCGTCCGGGGGCACGCTGCCCAGGTGGGGCACCATGACGGTCTGCCCGTCCACCTGCGTGCTCAGCGTGTCCAGGTTCAGTGCCACCACCGAACCGGAGTCGTAGCAGTTGTCGAAGTTGGCGTTCGCGACGAACAGATAGCCGTTGCTCGCGGATGGCCCGCCCGCCGATGGAGGGCGCCAGAACGCCACCCCGCTGGGGTAGACAAAGCGGGTGGACGGAGGCGGGTTCGGTTCGGATTCAATCGAACACGCACCGAGGAGCAGCAGCGCGGGGGTCAGGAAGTAGAGGCGCATCAGAGGGGGGCGGAGTGTAGGAACGCGGCCCTGCGCCGGGCAACTGAATAGGGGGGCCACTATTCCCGGTCGCCTTCCCGCCGACATCCGCCCCCGTCCGGAAGGCGTGCGCCGCCCCCCTGGTGGGGGAACGGGCACGCTCCGGCGGTGAAGCGGCGGCCAGGCTCAGGCAGCGGCGGTCTCGGCCTGGATCTTGGAAAAGTCCGCCACCTGGTTGAACAGGGCGCCAATCTCCGTGAGGAACCGGATGCGGTTCTCCCGCAGGTCCTTGTCCTCGGCCATCACCATCACCTTGTCGAAGAAGGTGTCCACGGCGGGCTTCAGGCCGGTGATCTCCTTGAGCGCGCCGGCGAAGTCGTCCGCGCGCACGTGCGCGCCCACCTTGTCGCGCGCCTGGGTGAAGGCGGTGTGGAGGTTCTTCTCCGGCTCGTCCGTGAAGCGCTGCGGGTTGGTCTGCCCGCCGGCCACGTCCTTGCCCTGCTTCTCCACGATGTTGACCACGCGCTTGAACGCCACCGCAAGCGGCTGGAAGTCCGAGTGGCCCACGAGCACGCTCAGTGCCTCCAGGCGCTTCTTCGCCGCGACGAGGTCATCGAAGCCCACGGCCAGCACCGCCTCCACGACGTCGGTGCGGTGCTGCTCGCCCCACAGCGCCTTGAGGCGGCCGCGGAAGAACTCCAGCACCTGCTCGCGCGGGGCCGCTTCACCCGGCTTGCGCTTCACGTTGGCCAGCTTGGGGGCCAGCAGGCGCAGCGCCTCGTCCACCGCGGCGGAGAGGCTGAAGCGGTAGCCGCGCCCCAGCACGATGCGGATGATGGACAGGCACGCGCGGCGCAGCGCGAACGGATCCGCCGCGCCCGACGGAGCCTTGCCGATGGCGAAGATGCCGCACAGCGAGTCCAGGCGGTCCGCCAGGCCGATGAGCGCGCCCGCGTCCTGGGACGGCAGCGCGTCCTCGGCGCCGCGGGGCAGGTAGTGCTCGAAGATGGCCAGCGCCACCGCGTCGGGCTCGCCGCCTGCTCTCGCGTACTCGCGGCCCATCACGCCCTGGAGCTCCGGGAACTCGCCCACCATGCCGGTGACGAGGTCCGCCTTGGACAGCGTGGCGGCGCGCTCCACCGTGGCCACCTCCCCTGCCCTGCCCGTGGCCTGGGCCAGCCAGCCCGCCAGCGAGCGGAAGCGCTCCACCTTCTCCAGGTACGTGCCCAGCTGGCCCTGCCACACCACGCGGCCCAGCTTCTCCACACGGTCGGCCAGCGGCGTGCGGCGGTCCTCGTCGAAGAAGAAGCGCCCGTCCGCGAGCCGCGCGCGCAGCACGCGTTCGTAGCCACGCAGGGACAGCTGCGCGTCGCGCACCGGCGTGTTGGACACGGCGATGAAGCGCGGCAGCAGCTTCCGCTGCCCGTCCAACAGAGAGAAGTAGCGCTGGTGGCTCTTCATCTCCTGCACCAGCACCTCCGACGGCAGGTCCAGGTGGCGCGCGTCGAAGCTGCCCACCACGGGGCTCGGCAGCTCCACCAGGTTCGTCACCTGGTCCACCAGGCCCTCGTCCTCCATGAGCTGCCCGCCTGCCGCCGTCGCCGCGGCGTGCAGCTTCTCCACGAGCGACGCGCGGCGCTTGCCGATGTCCGCCAGCACGTGCGCCTTCTCCAGCGCGGACTCGTAGTCCGCGGGCGCCTTCAGCGTGATGGGACCCGGCGCGAGGAAGCGGTGGCCGTAGGTCGCCCGTCCGCTCTTCACGTCGCCGAGCACCACCGCCAGCTCCATGTCGCCCAACAGCGCTACCAGCCACTGCACCGGGCGCGCGAAGGACGTGTCCACGTCACCCCAGCGCATGGACTTCTTGAAGTTGATGCCGTGCACCGCGGAGTTCAGCGCATCCTGGAGGATGGCGTCCGCTGGGCGTCCCTTCTCTTCCACGCGCGCGGACACGTACTCGCCCTTGGCCGTCGTCGTGCGGCCGAGCGCGTCCACGGACAGCTTGAGCCCTTCGGCGAACTTCTCCGCCGCCTTGGTGGGCTTGCCCTGCGCGTCGAAGGCGGCCTTGGCACTGGGCCCCAGGACTTCCTTCGTCACGTCCTCGCCCGAGTCCGCCACGTCGCGAACGAGGACGGCCAGCCGGCGCGGCGTTCCGAAGGTGCGCACATCACCGTGCTTCAAGCGCGCGTCGGCCATGCGCTCGGTGAGCACGCGCTTCAGGTCCTCCAGCGCGGGCACGATGAACGACGCCGGGATCTCCTCGGCACCGATTTCCAGGAGCAGGTCACGAGCCACGGGCCACCTCCGTCTTCTCCTTCTTCTCCACGGGCTTGTTGAGCTGCACCGTCTTCCAGTAGTCGCTGGCGGGCTTGCCCTCCAACACCGGCGGCTGCTCGCCCACCGTCCACGGCGTCTTCGTCAGCGGGAAGCCCAGCCGCTCGCGCATCTGCAGGTAGCCCTCCGCGCACAGGCGCGCGTTGTCACGCACGCGCTTGATGAAGCTGGCGCGCTCGGTGACGGAGATGGAGCCACGCGCATCCAGCAGGTTGAACGTGTGCGAGCACTTGAGCGCGAAGTCGTACGCGGGCAGCGGCAGGTGGCGCTCGATGAGCCGCTTGCACTCCTTCTCGTACGCGTCGAACAGCGTGAAGAGCATCTGCGGGTCGGACTCGTGGAGGGCGTACTTGCTCATCTCCACCTCGTTCGCGTGGAAGATCTCGCGGTACTTCACGCCCTTGACCCACTCGATGTCGAAGACGCTCTCCACGTTCTGGAGATACCTGGCCAGGCGTTCCAGCCCGTACGTCAGCTCCGCGGCCACGGGGCGGCAGTCGAAGCCGCCGCACTGCTGGAAGTAGGTGAACTGCGTCACCTCCTCGCCGTCGCACCACACCTCCCATCCCAGGCCCCAGGCGCCCAGCGTGGGCGACTCCCAGTCGTCCTCGACGAAGCGGATGTCGTGCTCCAGCGGGTCCAGGCCGATCTTCCGCAGCGACTCCAGGTACAGCTCCTGGACGTTCTTGGGCGCGGGCTTGAGGATGACCTGGAACTGGTGGTGCTGGAACAGGCGGTTCGGGTTCTCACCGAAGCGGCCGTCGGCGGGGCGCCGCGAGGGCTGCACGTAGGCGACGTTCCACGGCTCGGGACCGAGCGCGCGCAGGAACGTGTAGGGGGCCATCGTGCCCGCGCCGACTTCCGTGTCGTACGACTGGGTGACGATGCATCCCTTGTCGGCCCAGTGCTTCTGGAGCGTGAGGATGAGGTCCTGGAAATACATGTTGGCGAGTCCTTCTCGCAGTGCGTCGAAGGCGAAGGCGGAACGCGGCGGACCCTAGTGAGGGGGTCCAGGAGCGTCAAGGACGGCGGTCAGTCCGAGTAGGCCGGGAGGTCGGCCAGTCGAATCTGCAGCTTCGTCACTTCTCCGGGGCGAATGGGAGCGGACAACAGCTTGCTCGTACCGCCGGGGTCCTGCGGGTCCACCACGCGCAGACGGTACGTCCCGATGGGCAGGGGGAATTTGATCAGCGGGGACGTGCCCAGCTGCGTGGCGCCGTCGAACACCGCCGCGTTCTTCGGCACCGTGTAGAGCGTCAGCCAGCCCAGGCCCGCCTTCGCCGCGCCCTTCGAGGTGGTCGTGTCGAGCACCTCCGGGTTCTCCACCTGCGTCACGGTGGTGACGGGCTCCGGGGGCCGCTCCGAGGGCTCGGGCTTCGCGGGGCGCGGCTCCACCTTCGCCACCGCGGGCGCTTCCGTCGTGGCGGCAGGCTTCGTCTTGCGTCCCCCCTTGCCGGCGGGGGCCTTCTTCGTGTCGACGGGCGTCGCGTCCACCACCGGTTCGGGCGTGGGCGGCGGCGCCACCACCGGCTCGGGCTCGGGCTCGGGGGTGGTCTTCTGGACGAAGCCCGGCGGAGGACCGGAGGGCTTCGGCGGCCACTGTCCGTTCGCGGCGGGGTCCACGGGCGGAGGCGGATCCATCTCCGCCTTCACCCACTGCTTCGCGGAGTCGAACGCCGGCATGAACATGCGGCGCACGGGTTCGAGCGTCGCCAGCCAGACCACGCCGCCCAGGATGAGGAGCAGGAACAACCGCATGCCCCAGCCGGAGCCCTCGCGAGCGGGCGGGGCCACGGGGGGCGCTTCAACGGACTCCTCTTCCTCCACCTGGCGTGAGGGCCGCGTGGTGCCGCGCACCGGACGGGCCTTGAAGCGCTGGGTCTGGAGCTCGCTGGGCGGATCCATCAGCCCGTCGGACTCGGCCGCGTCGCGAGCCTCGGTGGGCTCGGGGCGCGCGCTGGGACGGGCCCGCGAGGGCCGCACGGCGTCAGCGGGAGGACGGATGACCCGGGGAACGGGCGTCCCATCCGAGCCCGAGGGCCGCTGCGCTCGCGGCGTCACGGTGGGAGTGTTGACGCGAGAGGCGCGGGCCTCCACGGCCTCACTGGCGGGACGCGGGGTGGCGCGGGGCGCGGGCGCCGCGGACTCGGTCGCGGTGCGGCGGACGGGCGTGGGCTTGAAGGACGCCGCGACGTCCGCGGCTGGAGCCTCCGCGTGCGGAGACTGCACCTGCGCGGTGGCCGCGGCGGAGGCCTGTTCACCGCCCTCCTCCACCTGGAGCGCACCGGCGGCCTCGCTGACGCGGGCGTCCTCGGCGCGGCTGGCCAGCTCCAGGAGCGTGCGCGTCTTCTGGCGCTTCTCCTCGAAGAGCTCGCCCATGACGGCGGTCATCTGGTCTTCGTCGAACAGCTCGGAGCCCAGCGTGGCCTCGATGGCGCGCCCCATCTCCCGGCAGGTTCCGAAGCGCTGGGTGGCATCGCGCGACAGCGCCTTGAGCACCACTGCTTCCAGGGCCTCCGGCACGGCCGCGTTGAGCGAGCGCGGCGCGGGAATGTCCCCGTCCACGATCTGCATCATCACGGCGGCTTCGCCGGGCGCGTTGAACAGGCGCTGGCCGGCCAGCAGCTCATGGAGCATCACGCCCGTGGAGAACTGGTCGCTGCGGCCATCCAGGTCCTTGTTGCGAACCTGCTCCGGGGACATGTACCCGCTGGTCCCCTTCACGGTGCCCACCTGCGTGCGGCCCAGCTTGCCGCGCGCCTTGGCGATGCCGAAGTCGATCACCTTCACGACGCCGTCGTAGGTGAGCATCACGTTCTTCGGGGACACGTCGCGGTGCACCACCGCCACGGGGCGGCCCGACGGATCCATGAAGTGGTGGGCGTAGTGCAGGCCCAGGCACGTGTCGCGTATCACGCGCGCGCTGAAGCCCAGCGGCAGCGCGTACTTGCGCCGCTCCGCCATCTTCACCACCTGCTCCAGGTTCTGGCCGGGCAGGAACTCCATGGCGAGGTACAGCTCGCCGTCCTCCTCACCCAGGTCGAACACCTGTCCGATGTTCGCGTGCGAGAAGGCCGCGGTGATGCGCGCCTCGTCGAGGAACATCTTGACGAACTGGTCGTCCTTCTTGATGTCGGGGAGGATCTGCTTCACCGCCACGAACTTGCGGAAGCCACCGGGGCCGGAGGTGTACGCGAGGAACAACTCCGCCATCCCGCCCATCGAGAGGCGGGTGAGGATCTCGTACTTTCCGATGCGCCGCCCCCGGTCGGGATCGTCTCCGGCGACTCCCTGCGTGCTCATGGCAGGGCGGATGTTACCCGCCATGCCCTCCCAGGTCGATGACCGTCTTTACAGACGGCCCCCACCCCGGCCTCCGGAGCCCGGTGAAAGCGGATTAGGCGCCGAACCGCCGTCGCCGCACGTCGAGCATCCAGCCTTCGAGCGCGGCCACGGCCGACGGTTGTGGCTCCAGAGGCAACACGGAGGCCGCGTCCGCCGCGTCGAGCACCGCGAAGGCGCGCGTCACCTCCCGCTGCCACTGCTCGCTGAGCGCGTCGGTCAGCTCGATGCGCTCACCGCTCCGCTTGCGCTCCACCAGCGTGCGGGCTTCACCAAAGCCATACGGTTCCAGCAGGACGGTGACGTCCGTCTCCACTTCGCCCGTGCGCAGCGCATGCGTTCCGGTGAGCGTGGTGCGCAGCACGTACAGCAACTTCTTCACGGAGCGGAATCCGCTCTTCTCCCATTCGCGGAACTGCCCCTGCGCGAAGCCGCGGTAGTGCCGGTGGATGCGCCGCGACAGCACGGCCCGCACCAGGGGCCGCAGCGCCTCCAGCTCCTCCGGCAGGGCCCGCACGGTGATGGCACCCAGCACGCGCTCGATGTAGTTGCCGTTGCCCTGGAGGATGCCCAGCAGCACGGGCTGCAGCTCGTTGGACGAGTAGTCCACCTCCACGCCCTCCAGCACCTCCAGCCGCTCCGCCGGCACGTGCCGGGGCTGGAGGCCGAGGAGCGCGGCGGTGGGCGCGATGTGGATGGCCTTGAGGTCCAGGTCGCTGTCATGCGACGGGAAACCGTACGCATGCGCGCCAGACAGCGAGATGACCAGGTGCTCGCGCAGGAGGGACTCCGCGTCCAGCACGCGGTCCGCCATGCGCTCCTGATGTTCCGTCACCCTGCCCTTCATTCCGTCCCTCCTTCCAGCGCCGGAGCCTCCGGCGCGTCACGGCCCAGCGGTCCAGGCGTCTTCAAGACCCAGCGCCGAGCCACCTCGTCCCCCACGCGGCGCAGCAACTGGTCCGCGCGGGCGTAGTCCGGATGCTCCGGCAGCTGGCTCTCGCGGTGCGCGGCCTCCAACGCCGGAGCCATCGCCTCGGCGTCGCGCAGCACGTCCTCCAGGGGCACCTGTCCCCCCTTGATGTCGAGCAGCCGCGCCTTCAACGCCCCCGTCGCCTCGAACGTGGGCACACCGTCGCGCAGCCAGCCCGTCGCCAGCGCCACCAGCCGCAGCAGGTTGTACGCGTTCTTCGGCCGCAGCTCCCGAGCGGACGGAGGACGCTGGCCTCCGCCGCGCGCGTACGCCGTGAGCGCCGCGAAGTCGTTCGACGCGAGCAGCCCCTGGTCCCAGAGCGAGCGGTAGAGCTGCTTGACGTAAGTCTTCGCGGCGAGCACCGCGTCCTCGGGCGTGGGCGAGGCACGGGGAGACACGGCGGCCAGGCGACGGGCCACCTCGTCCAGGTCCGGCGTGGGCTCCTCGCACAGCCACGCGAGGAGCAGGTCGCGGTGCTCGGCCAGCCGCTGGCTGCGGGTGAGCTTGTCGAGCTGGCTCATGGCGTAGCGCCCGAAGCTGCCGAAGATGGCCTTGGAGACGAACGCCTCGCGCGCCTCCAGCACCCACGTGCCCAGTTCGTCCACCGCCGTCGCGCCAGGGACGAAGAGGGTCTCCAGCGTGTTCGGATCCGCGCGCAGCGCCTGCTCCACCGTCTTGCGGACCTCCCAGTACGTGGTGCTGCCATCCGCGCTCACCAGGTCCTGCGGTGGCTGCCCCAGGCCCAGCGTCCACGGAAGCGGCAGCGCGAACACACCGCGCACGTCCACGTCGGAGCGCTCATCCGCGAGCCCCCAGGCGTGACTGCCCACGCGCGTCTCCAGCACCACGCATGGTCGCAGCGCGCTCCAGGCCGCCTCGCGCCGCTGGGCGAACTGCACCTGTCCCGTGCGCCGGGGCACCAGCTCGTCGCGCGCGAACCACACCTCGCCCACGCCGACGATCTGCACGTCGAAGCCGCCGTCATGCGCGCGCACCACGCGGCCCACCACGCCCTGGGGGATACGGCGTCCCCCGGACGCCACGCGCTCCACGCGGGTCGTGACCTCGGTGCCATGCGGCAGGGGCACCGACAGCCGGTCGATCTGCTCCAGTCCCCGGACGCGAGCCGGGGCGGAGGAAGAAGCCTCACGGGTGTCGCTCATCGATCCCTCCTGGATGGGATGGTGGGCCACGCAGGACGCAGCGAAGCACGCGAGCCTGACCCGGAACGGCGCTTCCCGTCAGCGCGCGATGCGTCGCGTAGCGGGTTGAGCGGGCAGAAGCCCCTCCACTTCGGATGCAAGGGGGAGCGCCGCCACCGCGCCCAGCTTCGTCACCACCCGGGCCCCCACGCCCGCCGCGAAGGACATCAGCGCGACCAGCTCCTCGCGTGTCGCGCCCTCCAGCGAGCTCGCGTCGCCGTACCAACGCACCAGGCCGCTCAACATGGCGGACACAAAGCCATCCCCTGCGCCCGTTGTGTCCACCACCGTCACCTGGGGCGCGGGCACTGAGAGGACCTCGCCCCGCCAGAGGAACACCGCGCCGCGAGGTCCCAGCGTCACCACGGGCAGCCGCACGCCCCGCGCGGCCAGGACGTGCACGGCCGCCTCGGGCGAGTGCTCGCCTGTCGCGAAGTGGATCTCCTCCTCGGACAGCTTCACCACCGTGCACAAAGGCAGCATGCGTCCCAGGAGCGCCTGCAGTTCCTCGGGCTGCGTCCACATGTGCAGCCGCAGGTTCGGATCACAGCTCACCAGCATCCCGGCCTCACGGGCCAGGGTGAGCATGCGCACCATGGCCTCGCGTGCCTCCGGCAGGAGCAGGGAGTTGGAGCCGCAGTGCAGCACCTTCGCGCGTCGCACGAAGTCGCCGTCCACGTCGGAGTCGTCCAGCAGGAACTCCGCTGACCGCGTCCGGAAGTACGTGAAGCTGCGCTCGCCATGCGCGTCCAGCGAGACGAACAACAGGCCCGTGCGAGCGTGGTCCACCTGTCGCAGGCGGCTCACGTCCACGCCGTCCGCCGCCAACCGGTCGCGCAGGAAGTGGCCGAACTCGTCGGAGCCCACCACGCCCACCATCGCCGAGCGCAGGCCCAACCGCGCGAGCCCCACGGAGACGTTGGCCGGTGAGCCTCCCGGCGATGGCTTCCAGGCCTCCACGTCCCGCACGCGCGTGGCGCCGCCGGCCACGGGAAGGAAGTCCACCAGCGTTTCGCCGACACACACCACGTCCAGCGGCCCGGCCTCGTGCATGACAGCTCCCCCTGGGGACCGCGTGCTACCCGTCAGTCCAGGCCCACCTGCGCCATGAAGTCCACGCTCTTGAGCTTGCGGCCCACGTGGTGCGCGATGAAGACGTTGAGCAGGCCACGAGCCCGCGCACGGAGGTCCGCGGGCAGCGGCGTGCGTTGACCCTCCTGGAGCGAGCGCAGGCCGGCCAGCAGCGCCACCGGCACCGGCACCGAGTCACGCGCGCGTCCGCCACACGGCTCGCACACCGCGCCACCGTGGCCTTGGTCGAACCGGGGCCGCTCGCCGGGCTGACCGCCACACAGCGAGCAGGAGTCGAAGCGCGGCATCAACCCCGCCTGCGCCAGCGCTGCCAGCTCGAACGCGAGCAACGACGTGGGCCCGGCCTCCTTCGCGTCCAACCGGTGCATGTAGCCCTCCACCAGCTCGAACAGCTCCGGGTGCGGTTCGTGTTCGCGCGTGAGCTCGCGGCACAGTTCCACCGCGTACAGCGCCCGGGCGATGAGCGACAGGTCCTCGCGCGCGGCGTAGAAGCCCGTGACGATGTCCGCCGAATCGATGCGCACCGTGCTGCCGCGCGTCTCCACCAGTTGCACGCGCAGCCGCATGAACGGCTCCAGCGCTCCCGCGAACCGGCGCTTGCTCTTGCGCGCGCCCGCGGCGAACGCGGTCAGCTTGCCGTGCTCGCGCGTGAGCAGCGTCACCAGCCGGTCGGACTCACCGTAGTCCACCGTGGACAGCACGAACGCGTCGTCGGCGTACCGCTCCATGATCCCTCGTCAACGCGCGGCGGGAGGCGGAAGCTTCCCGGACAGCACCAGGAACAGCCCCGCGCCCAGGAGCACGACCGCCAGGAGGATGGCCAGGATGACGTACGCCCGCTTGCGGCGCGCCTTCTCGAGCTGCGCCGGAGAAGGCGCGGGCACCGCCCGGTCCACCTCCTCGTAGCGCAGCACCGCTTCCTCCGGCGACAGGCCGATGACCTGCGCGTACGCGCGGATGTAGTTCAGCACGAACACGCGCTCGGGCAGCCGCTCCACCTGCCCCGCCTCCAGCGCCGCGACGAGGCTGGGGGGAATCTTCGTCTCCCGGGAGACGTCCTCGCGCGACATGCCGCGAAGCTCGCGCTGCTGGCTGAGGTATTTGCCGAAGTCGACGTGGTCCACGGTCTTTCGGGGCCCCCGCGGCTAGAGGTGGTCCAGCAGTGAGCGGCAATCGTCCTTGAGCACCTGCTCGTTGGACTGGGCCTTGGCCTCGCAGCCCGCGAACGCCTTCTTCGCCTCCTCCACCCGCCCGAGCTTCGCCTGGCACACGCCTTCGCGCTGGTAGGCCTCCGCCACTTCGGGGCACTTCTCACGGTAGTGGGCGAACTGCCGGCACGCCTCCTCCGTCTTGCCCGTCTCGTCGTAGATGATGCCCAGGTTCTTGTAGCCCAGGCAGAAGTCCGGGTTGGTGGTGATGGCGGCCTTGATGTTCTGCACCGCGTTCGCCGTGTCGCCCTTCTTGTAGAGCGCCCAACCCAGGTTCCCCTGCGCGGAGTAGCCGTGGCGGTACTGCATGTCGTTGAGCGACTCTTCGTACAGCTTGATGGCGTCGTCGTAGCGGCCCTGATCCAGGCGCAGGTTGCCCAGGTTGGTGCGCGCGTCGGAGAAGGACGGCCGCAGCGTCAGCGCCTTCTCGTAGTGGGCCGAAGCCTCGTCGAGCCGCCGGAAGGACAGGTGCAGCAGCAGGCCCACCGCGTTGTGGGCCTCCGGGTTGCCCGGGTTCAGCTCCAGCGCCTTCTGGTACTCCGCGAGCGCGTCCTGCACATGGCCGTGCTGCTGCGCCTGCACGCCCAGGTCGTAGTGGATCTCCGAGCCCTGGCGCTCCTTCTCCGTGGGGACGTGCGCACAGCCCGCCGACGCGAGCGCGAACGCTAGGAAGCAGGAGGAAGTGATGCGGAACATGGGTGCCAATCCAGGGTGGGGGTTCAGAACGCGGCCAGGAAGCGGCCCAGGGTGGTGGCGACGTTGCGCTTCTCTTCGGCGCGGGCCTTCACGGCGGGCACGAGCGTGGGCTCCCGGAAGAACACGGGCAGCGTCTTCAGCCACTCGTCCTGCTGCGCGGGGGCCGCGGCACGCCAGTTCGCGTTGTCCATCATGAAGCCCAGCGACTCCACGAACGCGAGCGCGTCGTCCTCGTCCTCCCGCAGCTCATCCGCGGACTGGATGCGCCGGCCGGACACGTACACCGCGCAGTCCCCCGCCTCCACGAGGTACAGGTACACGAAGACGCCCGCGCCCTGCCCGCCGCGCAGCCCCACCACGAAGGCCTGCGCGGGTCCGGCCTGCTTGCCGGGAATGGCCACGTGCGGCGTGTTGAGGGCCAGGTGCAGCGCCAGCACCTGGTCGCGGTTGGCGGGAAGGCCCCGGTAGCGCTCGTCGATGGTGAACACCGTCGTCTCCCTTCCCGCGCACCCTAACGGGTGGTGAGCGTGAACTCCTCGGTCGCGTCCTGCACGTCCGCAGCCGTCTTCTGGAAGCGGATGAGGGGCGTGTCAATCATCACGTTGCCGCCGCCCTCGTTCCCCTCGCCGATGATCACCTTGAAGACGTTCCCGGGCGACGTGCTGCGGCGGCTGCCCCCAGCCTGCTTGCGGGCAATCAGCGTCACCGCGTTCGCGCCGGGACGCAACTGGCTGGTGATGTCCACCACCACCTGGTCCTCGTTGTTGCGCAAACGGCGCAGCCAGCGCGAGTTCACGTACACGTCGATGTCGAAGTCCGTCATGCCCGGCGTCGTCTGCTCCGTCACCAGCCAGTAGCGCTGGGTGATGCGCCCCGGTGAGGCCGAGGGAGCAGCGGGTGCGGCCGACGCGGGGGCCTGCGCGACGACGCCAGCGTCCGGAGGAGCGGCGGCCGGAGGCGTGGCGGTGGAAGGCGTCGCGGGCGTGGGCGTCACGGTCGTCACGCGGGCGGCGTACCCCGGCGCGTCGATGTAGATGTTCCCTTCCGCGTCGATGCGGACGGTGGCTTTCTCGAAGCGCGTGTTCGTCACCCCGTCGATCTTCACGCCGTTCAGGAAGACCGAACCGGCCAGGGCCAGCATGGGGACGAGCGAGGCCACGACGGTGATGGCAATACGGGCGGAAGGACGGGGCATGGGGGCATTCCTCCTGGGAATCCTCAACAGTCCCGGGAGCTTGCGAACGACTTAGCGCACCCAGGGGAGCGGAACAAGGCGGCGACGACCCTCCTTGGAGCGCTTCGCCGCGCCGAACATTCACCCGGGGGCCCGTCTTCCAGTCCAGCCGCGAAGACCGTCAGGGCGCCGCGGTCGGAGTCTCGTCAGGCGCCGGTGGCGGCAGCTCGCGCTGCGCGAGCGCCCAGTCCCCGCCCAGGCCATGGCCCTCGCGGAAGCGGCGGAAGTCGCGGCGCACGGCCCGGGGGTAGCGGCGGAACTTCTCCAGCTCTCCGGCCTTCATGGCATCCCGGATGCGCGTGGGGCCCGCGTTGTAGGCCATCAGCGCCAGGTCCAGGTCTCCGCCGAAGCGGCCCTGCAGGTTGCGCAGGTAGCGGATGCCCAGGCGCACGCAGACGGCGGGATCGGCGACCACCTCCTCGCGCGACAGCCTCAGGCCTTCCTTCTCCGCGAGGAAGTGCAGCGTGCTGGGCTTGATCTGCATCAGGCCCCGAGCGCCCTTCTCGGAGACGGACTCCTCCTCGAAGTCGGACTCCACGTCGATGAGAGCCAGCACCAGCAGCGGATCATACCCCGTGCGGCGCGACTCCTCGTCGATGGCCTGCCCCAGCCGCCGGCGCAGCGTGAGCCCCAGGTCCGGGGCGCGCTTGGCCAGCACGGCGTCGATGAGGGCCGCCTCCTCGGAGACGGCCTCCTGCGCCACCATCTCGGGGACCACGGGTTGGGAGGTGGGCTCCTCCAGGAGGGGCACCACCCGAGCGGACACCACGAGCGCCACGCCCGCGAGCAGCGGGAGCCGGGAGCACCCGCTGCTCAGGGCATGCAGCCCCGCGAAGAACCGCGTTCCCAACGACCTGCCGCCCGAGGCGGCGGGTCCACTCACTTGCGGTGCTCCAGGGCCTGGATGCGTTCGTTCAGACGCTCCAGGCGGGCACCGAATGCCTGCAACTCCTCGCGGCGCGGCAGCTTCAGGAGGGTCAGGGCCGTGCGGACCCGATCCTCCACGTTGTGCTCCAGGTCCTTGCGGTGCCCCGTCAGCCGGTCCGCGAACTCACGGGCCTGGCGCTTCACCTCGTCCTGGCTCCAGCCCGCGACGGACGCCACGCGCTGCACTGCGCGGGAAGCCTCCTCCTCCGCCGTGTTCACCGCCAGGAGCGCCTGGCTCCAGATCCGTTCGAATGCCTCCGCCACGGAGGTCTTCTCTCGGGGGGCCTCGGTGTTGGTGTCCATGAAGTCTCTCCGGGAGTTACCCCGGGCTCCTTCCGCGGAAGGAACCCTGGGCATTCAAAGGGGTTTGCGACCTAAGCACACCCCATGGGTGATGAAAACGCTGCTCAGGCCCGCGGAGAAGACGCCGCGCCGCCCGAATTCTTGGTCGTCCGGTGGGCACGACGGGTGGGCTTCAGGAGCACATCCAGCTTCTTCGACAGGCGGCTCAGCTCTCGGGTGATCTGCTCCACCTGGGACTGGCTGGCAACTCCCACCGCCTCCACGACCTTCGTCTGGAGCCCGTCCAGCCGCTTGCGCAGCTCCCCGCTCGCGGCGTCCACCTTCTTGCTCAACTCCTGCACGCGAGGGTCGGCGCGCAGCTCACCGGCCTGGACCTTCGTCCACAGGGTCTGGACCTCCTTCGCCGCCACCTGGCCCCGCGTCTCCAGCGCACGGAAGGCCTTGTTCGCCTCCCCTTCCAGGCCCTGGAACCGCTTCTGCGCCTCGGAGAACCGCCCCTTCAGGTAGGCCTCCACGTTCTGCGTCACGCCCGTCTTCTCGTCAGCCTTCGCACTCGTCGTCGCCATGTCGCGCTCCCCCCCGGTGTTCCGGGTCCCACAACGTGATGCGTCAAAATAACGCACCGCGACATGCTGTCAAGCGAACAGGCAGTGGAGTGTGCAAAACGAGAAAGCCGCCGCCCCGGTATGACACCAGGACGGCGGCTGACTCACGAAGCGTCAGGGACGCTTCTTACGGAAGCACTAGGCGACGTCGGTGGACCGGGTGTCCGGCCGCGACGGCGGAGGGGCCAGCGGGCCGGTGTCGCCGTGGGTGGCGGCCAGGGCGGCCTCCATCTCGTTGACCTCGTCCGTGGGGCTCTCCACCTCGATGTCGAGGTGCTTGTAGTTCGGCAGGCCCGTGCCGGCGGGGATGAGCCGGCCCATGATGACGTTCTCCTTGAGGCCGCGCAGGTAGTCCACCTTGCCGTTGATGGCGGCCTCGGTGAGCACCTTCGTGGTCTCCTGGAACGACGCCGAGGAGATGAACGACTCGGTGGAGAGCGACGCCTTGGTGATGCCGAGCAGCAGGGGCTCGCCCACGGCCGGGCGCTTCCCTTCGGACATGACCTTCTCGTTCTCCTCCTCGAACACCCACTTCTCGACCTGCTCGTCGACCAGGAAGTTGGTGTCGCCCACGTCGGTGACGCGCACCCGGCGCAGCATCTGCCGGACGATCGTCTCGATGTGCTTGTCGTTGATCTTCACGCCCTGCAGTCGGTAGACCTCCTGCACTTCGTCCACCAGGTAGCGCGCGAGTTCCTTCTCGCCCAGCACCTTGAGGATGTCGTGCGGGTTGGCCGCGCCGTCCATCATCGCCTCGCCGGCCTTCACGCGGTCGCCGGAGTGGACGTTGATGCTCTTGCCCTTGGAGATCAGGTACTCCTTGGCCAGGTCCGCGCGCTGCTCGCCGCCCACCTCGGGGGTGATGATGAGCTTGCGCTTGCCCTTGGTGTCCTTGCCGAAGGACACCACGCCGTCGATCTCCGCGATCGCCGCCGCATCCTTGGGCTTGCGCGCCTCGAAGAGCTCGGCCACGCGGGGCAGACCGCCCGTGATGTCCTTGGTCTTCGTGGTCTCGCGCGGCACCTTGGCGATGACCTCGCCCGCGGAGATCTCATCCTGGTCGTTGACCGTGATGATCGCGCCCTGGGGCAGGAAGTAGCTCGCCTGGTTCTTGGAGGACGGCAGGTCCTTCACGTTGCCGGCCGCGTCGCGGATGGTGACGCGCGGACGCGCCTCCGGGTCCTTGGACTCGATGACTGTCTTGCGCGACAGACCCGTCACCTCGTCGAGCGTCTCGGACATCGTCACGCCTTCGATGATGTCCTCGTAGCGCACGACACCGCCCACTTCCGTGAGCAGCGGGATGGCGAACGGGTCCCACTCGGCCACCAGCACGCCCGGCTCCAGCTTCTGGCCTTCCTTCACCAGGATGCGGGCGCCGTAGATGATCTGGTAGCGCTCGCGCTCGCGGCCCGACTCGTCGACGACAACGATCTCGCCGTTGCGGTTCATGGCCACCAGCGTGCCGTCCGCCTTCTGCACCGTGTTCAGGCCCGCGAACTTCACGGAGCCCGCGTAACGGTTCTCAAGGCTGGACTGCTCCGCGCGACGGGTCGCCGCACCACCGATGTGGAAGGTGCGCATCGTGAGCTGCGTACCCGGCTCACCGATGGACTGCGCCGCGATGACGCCCACGGCCTCGCCCACGGACACCTTGCGGCCACGCGCCAGGTCACGGCCGTAGCACTCCACGCAGATGCCGCGCTTGGCCTGGCACGTGAGCACCGAGCGGATCTTCACCTTGTCCAGACCGCTGTTCTCGATGCGGCGGACGCGCTCCTCGTCGATCTCCTCGTTGGCGCGCACCAGCACCTCGCCCGTCACCGGGTCGAGGATGTCGTCCAGGGCCACGCGGCCCAGGATGCGCTCACCCAGCGGCTCGATGATCTCGCCGCCCTCGACCAGGGCGCCGATGAACAGACCGTCCATGGTGCCGCAGTCGTACTCGTTGATGATGGCGTCCTGCGCCACGTCCACGAGACGGCGGGTGAGGTAACCGGAGTTGGCCGTCTTGAGCGCCGTGTCCGCCAGACCCTTACGGGCGCCGTGCGTGGAGATGAAGTACTGGAGCACGGAGAGGCCTTCACGGAAGTTGGCCGTGATGGGCGTCTCGATGATTTCGCCGGAGGGCTTCGCCATCAGGCCGCGCATACCCGCCAGCTGGCGGATCTGCTGGGCGCTGCCGCGGGCGCCGGAGTCGGCCATGATGTAGATGGGGTTGAACGACGGCTGCTTGCGCGTGATGCGCTTGCCGTCCACGTCCCCGGAAGCCTCGTCCTGGGAGATCTGCTGCATCATCTCCTGGGCGACCTTCTCGGTGATCTCCGCCCAGATATCGATGACCTTGTTGTAGCGCTCACCGTCGGTGATGAGGCCTTCCAGGTACTGGTTCTCGATCTCCGCCACTTCCTTGCGCGCGTAGTCCAGGAACTCCTGCTTCTTCGCAGGGATGATCATGTCCTTGAGCGCGATGGAGATACCGGCGCGGGTCGCGTGGAAGTAGCCCGCGCTGCGGATGCGGTCCGCCAGCAGCACCGTCTCCTTCTCGCCCGTGAGGCGGTAGCAGAGGTCGATGAGGTTACCGAGCGACTTCTTGTCGAGCACCTTGTTGATGGCGTCGAAGCCCACGCGGCGCGGAACGACTTCCCACAGCAGCACGCGGCCGACCGTGGTCTCCTTGCGCTTGCCGTCGATGCGGCACACCACCTTGGCCTGCAGGTGGACCTCACCGTGGTCGTACGCGGCGCGCACCTCGTCCGGCGACGCGAACACGCGGCCTTCGCCGTTGGCGAACTCGCGGGCGCGCGTCATGTAGTAGATGCCGAGCACCATGTCCTGCGTCGGGACGATGATGGGCTTGCCGTTCGCGGGGCTGAGGATGTTGTTCGTCGACATCATCAGCACGCGCGCTTCCATCTGGGCCTCGATGGACAGCGGCACGTGCACGGCCATCTGGTCGCCGTCGAAGTCCGCGTTGAACGCGGCGCACACCAGCGGGTGGAGCTGGATGGCCTTGCCTTCGATGAGCACGGGCTCGAAGGCCTGCATGCCCAGGCGGTGCAGCGTGGGGGCGCGGTTGAGGAGCACCGGGTGCTCGCGGATCACGTCCTCGAGGATGTCCCAGACCTCCGGACGCTCCTTCTCCACCATCTTCTTCGCCGACTTGATGGTGGTGACGTAGCCCTTCTCTTCAAGCTTGTTGTAGATGAACGGCTTGAAGAGCTCGAGCGCCATGATCTTCGGCAGGCCGCACTGGTGCAGGCGCAGCTCGGGACCGACGACGATGACGGAGCGGCCCGAGTAGTCCACGCGCTTGCCGAGCAGGTTCTGACGGAACCGGCCCTGCTTGCCCTTGAGCATGTCGGACAGCGACTTCAGCGGCCGCTTGTTCGGGCCGGTGATGGTCTTGCCGCGGCGGCCGTTGTCGAACAGCGCGTCCACGGCCTCCTGGAGCATCCGCTTCTCGTTGCGGATGATGATGTCCGGCGCGTTCAGTTCCTGGAGCCGCTTGAGGCGGTTGTTCCGGTTGATGACGCGGCGGTACAGGTCGTTGAGGTCGGAGGTCGCGAAGCGGCCGCCGTCCAGGGGCACCAGCGGACGCAGGTCGGGCGGGATGACCGGGATGACGTCCAGCATCATCCACTCCGGCTTGTTGCCGGAGACACGGAACGCTTCCGCCACCTTCAGGCGCTTGGCGTATTTCTTCCGCTTCGCCTCGCTGGTGGTCTCGCGCATGTCCTTGCGCAGTTCCTCGGACAGCTTCTCCACGTCCAGGGACTTGAGCATCTCGCGGACGGCCTCGCCGCCCATGCCCGCGGAGAACGAGTCCTCACCGTGCTCCTGGAAGAGCCGGTGCATCTTCTCCTCGGAGATCAGCTCGCCCTTCTGGAGCGGCGTCGCCTTGGGGTCGATGACCATGTAGCTCTCGCAGTACAGCACCTTCTCCATCTCCTTGAGGGTGATGTCGAGCAGGTTGCCGATGCGGCTGGGCAGCGACTTGAGGAACCAGATGTGGGCCACGGGCGTGGCCAGCGTGATGTGTCCCAGGCGCTCACGGCGCACCTTGGACTGAATCACCTCCACGCCGCACTTCTCGCACACGACGCCACGGTGCTTCATGCGCTTGTACTTGCCGCAGTTGCACTCGTAGTCCTTCACCGGCCCGAAGATGCGGGCGCAGAACAGGCCGTCCCGCTCCGGCTTGAAGGTGCGGTAGTTGATCGTCTCCGGCTTCTTCACCTCGCCGTGCGACCACTGACGGATCTTGTCGGGCGACGCCAGCGCGATGCGGATGGCGTTGAACGACAGCGGGTCCTTCGGCTTCTCGAAGAAGTTGAAAATGTCCTTCACGTTGCCTCCGAAAACTTATGAGCGCTCAAGGCGCCAAACGTTTCGGGCCCCCGCCCTGCGCCCGGCCAGCCGCTCCCTCCAAGAGGAAGCAGCCAGCCGGTCAGGCGGGCGCACCGGCTACTTTGAAAAGGCCTAGGCCTCGGTCCCGGACTTCCGGTCCTCGCCGTCGCCGCCACCCAGGAAGTCACCGCCGAAGCTGCGCTGCCGCTCCGGGGGCGCGCTCTCCAGCAGCTCCACGTCCAGGGCCAGCGACTGGAGCTCCTTGAGGAGCACGTTGAACGACTCGGGCAGGCCGGACTCCAGGACGTTGTCGCCCTTGACGATCGCCTCGTACATGCGCGTGCGGCCCACCACGTCGTCCGACTTGACCGTGAGGAACTCCTGCAGCGTGTACGCCGCGCCGTAGGCCTCCATCGCCCAGACTTCCATCTCGCCCAGACGCTGACCGCCGAACTGGGCCTTGCCGCCCAGGGGCTGCTGCGTGACGAGCGAGTAGGGCCCGATGGAACGGGCGTGGATCTTCTCGTCCACCAGGTGGTGCAGCTTGAGCATGTACATCACGCCCACGGTGACGTTCTGGTCGAACGGCTCACCCGTGCGGCCGTCGAAGAGCACCATCTGACCGGAGCGCGGCAGCCGGCCCTCGTCGAAGAGGGCGTGCAGCTCCGTCTCGCGAGCGCCGTCGAACACCGGCGTCGCCACGTGGATGCCCTTCTTCAGGCGGCGGCAGAGGTCCTGGACCTCCTGGTCGGACAGGCCGTCCACGAAGTCGCCGAAGGCCTTGTCGTCGTAGACGGTCTTCAGCTGCTTCTTGAGCTGCTCGCCGCTGAAGTTCTCTTCGATGTAGCGCTGCAGCTGCTCGCCCACGCCCTTCGCGGCCCAGCCCAGGTGGACCTCGAGGATCTGCCCGATGTTCATGCGGCTGGGAACGCCGAGCGGGTTGAGGACGATGTCCACCGGACGGCCATCCTCCAGGTACGGCATGTCCTCCTCGGGGAGGACGCGGGACACGACGCCCTTGTTGCCGTGGCGGCCGGCCATCTTGTCGCCCACCGCCAGCTTGCGCTTGATGGCGACGTACACCTTCACCATCTTGATGACGCCCGGGGGGAGCTCGTCGCCCTTCTTGATGCGGGCGATCTTCTCGCCGAAGGCCAGCTTCACGGCCTCCTTCGTCTCCTCCAGGCTGCGCAGGATGTCGCGCAGGCGCGCGTCCAGCGGGTCACCCACGGAGATCTCGCCCCAGTACTTGTACGGCACCGTGGCCAGCAGCTCGTCGTTGAGGATGTCCCCCTTCTTCAGGAGGATCTTCCCCTTGTCGTCCACGAGCTTGCCCTGGACCTCCTTGCCGCGGACCAGCCCGCGGAGGCGGCTGTACGCGGAGTCCTGGAGGACCTTGATCTCGTCGTTCTGGTCCTTGAGGAGCTTCGCCTCCTCCATGGACTCGATCTGCTTGGCGCGCTCGTCCTTCTCCACGCCCTTGCGGCTGAACACCTTGGCGTTGATGACGGTGCCGACAACGCCCGGGGGCACGCGCAGCGAGCTGTCGCGCACGTCGCCGGCCTTCTCACCGAAGATGGCGCGCAGCAGCTTCTCTTCGGGGGAGAGCTGGGTCTCGCCCTTCGGAGTGATCTTGCCCACCAGCACGTCGCCGGGCTTCACCTCGGCGCCGATGCGGATGATGCCGCTCTCGTCCAGGTCCTTGAGGGCTTCCTCACCCACGTTCGGGATGTCGCGGGTGATCTCCTCCTTGCCCAGCTTGGTGTCGCGCGCGATGCACTCGAACTCCTCGATGTGGATGGACGTGAAGACGTCCTCCTTGAGGATGCGCTCGCTGAGCAGGATGGAGTCTTCGAAGTTGTAGCCCTGCCACGGCATGAACGCGACGACGATGTTCTGTCCCAGCGCCAGCTCACCGGTCTCGGTGGCCGGGCCGTCCGCGATCACGTCGCCCTTCTTCACCCGGTCACCCTTGCGGATGATGGGCTTCTGGTTGAGGCACGTGTTCTGGTTGGAGCGCTGGTACTTGAGCAGGTTGTAGATGTCCACTTCGCTGGACACGTCGCTCAGGGCCGCGTTGGAGTCCGCCTTCACCACGATGCGGCCGGCGTCCACCGACTCCACGACGCCGTCACGGCGGGCCACGCACGTCACGCCCGAGTCGCGCGCGACGATGGCCTCGATGCCCGTACCCACGAGCGGCGCGGACGTGCGCAGCAGCGGCACGGCCTGGCGCTGCATGTTGGAACCCATGAGCGCGCGGTTCGCGTCGTCGTTCTCCAGGAACGGGATGAGGGAGGCGGCCACCGACACCAGCTGGTTCGGGGACACGTCCATCAGGTCCACGTCCTCGGCCTTGACCTGGACGAACTCGCCGCTGCGGCGGCTCTGCACCAGCTCGTTGACGAACTTGCCCTTCTTGTCCGTCTCCGCGTTCGCCTGGGCGATGGTGTGCTTCTCCTCCTCGAGCGCCGAGTAGAAGGCCACGTCCCCCGTCACGCTGCCCGCGTCCACCTTGCGGTACGGCGTCTCCACGAAGCCGAACTCGTTGACGCGCGCGTAGGTCGACAGCGACGCGATGAGGCCGATGTTCGGGCCTTCCGGCGTCTCGATGGGGCAGATGCGGCCGTAGTGCGTCGGGTGCACGTCGCGGACTTCGAAGCCCGCGCGCTCACGCGTGAGGCCGCCAGGCCCAAGGGCCGACAGACGGCGCTTGTGCGTGACTTCCGAGAGCGGGTTCGTCTGGTCCATGAACTGCGACAGCTGGCTGGACCCGAAGAACTCCTTGATCACCGCCGTCACCGGCTTGGCGTTGATCAGGTCGTGCGGCATGAGCGTCTCGATCTCCTGGAGGCTCATGCGCTCCTTGATCGCGCGCTCCATGCGGACGAGGCCGATGCGGTACTGGTTCTCCAGGAGCTCGCCCACCGCGCGGACGCGGCGGTTGCCCAGGTGGTCGATGTCGTCGATCGTCCCCTTGCCGTTCTTCAGGTCGATCAGGTAGCGGATGACCTCCAGGATGTCGCGCTTGGTCAGGATCTGACCGTCGAGGGGCTCCTCGAGGCTGAACTTGAAGTTCAGCTTGAGGCGGCCGACCTTGGACAGGTCGTAGCGCTCAGGGTTGAAGAACAGGTTGCTGAACAGGTTCGTCGCCGTCTCCGGCGTCGGGGGATCACCCGGGCGCAGACGCCGGTAGATCTCCATGATCGCCTGCTCGGGCGACTCGATCTTGTCCAGCATCAACGTCTCACGCAGGTACGGACCCACGTTGAGGTTGTCGATGAAGAGGACCTTGAACTCCTTGATTTCGCGCTTGAGGAGCTCGTCCACCTTCTCCTGCGAGACCTCCTCGTTGCACTCGAGGATGACCTCACCGGTGTTCTCGTCCACCACGTCGTAGGCGGACACCTTGGTGAAGAGCTCGTCCGCGTCGATGGGCAGCTTGGTCATCTTCGCCGCCTCAAGCTTCTTGATGGCGGCGCGCGTGAACTTGCGGTTCTTCTTGACGATCAGCTCACCGGACTTGGTCTTGATGTCGCGCGTGGCGCGCTGACCCGGCAGGAGCTCCAGCTCGACGGACTTCTCGAAGTCCGCGGCGCTCTGCAGGTAGATGGTCTCGGTGGCGTAGTAGTAGTTGAGGATCTCCTCGGTCGAACCCTTGAAGTCGAGCGGGTTCTTCTTCGCCGTGTCACCGACGGCGCCCAGGGCGCGGATGAGCACGGTGGCCGGCAGCTTGCGGCGCCGGTCGATGCGCACGTACAGCAGGTCCTTGTGGTCGAACTCGAAGTCGATCCACGAGCCGCGGTACGGGATGATGCGGGCGTTGTAGAGCAGCTTGCCCGACGAGTGGCTCTTGCCCTTGTCGTGGTCGAAGAACGCACCCGGGCTGCGGTGCAGCTGGCTCACCACGACACGCTCGGTGCCGTTGATGATGAACGTACCGTTCTGGGTCATCAGCGGGATTTCGCCGAAGTAGACCTCTTGCTCCTTCACGTCGCGGATGGACTGGGCGCCGGTCTCCTCGTCCTTGTCCCAGACGACCAGGCGCACGACGACCTTGATAGGCGCCGAGTAGGTCATTCCACGCTGGTGGCACTCATCGACGTCGTACTTCGGCTTCTCCAGGTGATAGCTGACAAACTCCAGCGAGGAGGTCTCGTTGAAGTCCCGGATCGGGAAGACGGACTTGAAGACACCCTGAAGGCCAAGATCCTCACGCTTCTCCGGGGCGATGTCGGCCTGGAGGAACTTCTCGTAGGATTGCTTCTGGATGTTGATGAGATTGGGAATGTCGATGATCTTCGCGATTTTGGCGAAGGTCTTCCGCACGCGGAAATTGTTCTGGATCTGCGTCGGCATTCGGTCTCCGGGGACGGCTGCTCGGGCGGGGCAAACTTCAGTAACGCGCGGCGGCGCCGGGAAATTTGGCAAATGTCAAATGGGCAAAGCCGGCGCCCCAGCATAGGGAGCGCCGGCCTGCTCATCCGATCAGGCGGCTACCCGGGATTTCCCGGAAGAACAGGGTAGCCCCTGCACAGAACTACTT
Source organism: Corallococcus sp. CA041A (assembly GCF_003612075.1). Taxonomy (NCBI): domain Bacteria; kingdom Pseudomonadati; phylum Myxococcota; class Myxococcia; order Myxococcales; family Myxococcaceae; genus Corallococcus; species Corallococcus sp. CA041A. The sequence goes on along the minus strand of NZ_RAWF01000105.1, from coordinate 4,293 downwards.
GATCTCGACGGTGGCGCCAGCGGCGACGAGCTGGTCCTTGATCTTCTTGGCGTCGTCCTTGTTGACGCTTTCCTTGACCGTCTTGGGCGCGCCCTCGACCAAGTCCTTGGCCTCCTTCAGGCCCAGGCCGGTGATGGCGCGGATCTCCTTGATGACGTTGATCTTGTTGGCGCCGGCGTTCGCCAGCACCACGTTGAACTCCGTCTTCTCCTCAACAGGAGCGGCGGCGGCGGCGGGGCCCGCGGAGGCAACGGCCACGGCGGCGGCGGAAACGCCCCACTTGTTCTCCAGCATCTTCACGAGCTCGCCCGCCTCGAGGACGGTGAGCTTCGAGAGTTCTTCAGCAATCGCGTTCAAATCGGCCATGGAACTGTTCCTTCTGGTTGACTAACGGCCGGCGACCCATTTGGGCGGCTCGGCCGAAGAGGTTGCGGTAGAAAAACTTCTCGGGACGATTACTGACCCTGCGCCTTGTCCGCGTGCGCTTGGATGACGCGCGCGAGCTGCGACCCGGGGGCCGCGATGGTCCGGACCAGCTTGCCTGCAGGCTGGTTGAGCATGCCGAGCAACATCCCGCGCAGCTCATTGAGGCCCGGCAGCTTCGCCAGTGCCTTCACGCCGTTGGCGTCGACCTTTTTACCGGCGACGACGGCGCTACGAACCTTGATGGTCTCCATGTCCTTGATGAAATCCATCAGGATCTTCGCAGGAGCCACCTCGTCGTCGTAGCTGATGCACAGCGCCACGGGACCCGTGAAGTCATCAGAAATCGCGGAGACGGTCGTACCCTGAGCGGCACGGCGCGCCAGCGTGTTCTTGATGACCTTGTACTCGACCTTGCCCTCGCGGAACTTGCGACGCAGCTTGGTGACGGTCTCGACGTTCACCTTGGAGGACTCCACGAGCACCGCGGTCTTGGTCCGCGCAAACTTCTCGTGAAGGTCCTTGATCATCTCTTCCTTCTCGCTCTTCAGCACCTTGACTCACCTCCTTCATGGCCCGACCTGACGGTCGGGCGTGATGCCTGGGCCAAAGTGGCAGAGCGAGAGAGGAGCCTCCGAGAGGCACCACACCGCACCTCCAGTCTCGGCAGGGCTGACCTTGCGGTCGTTTGAACCAGGAGCGGATGGACGGCCCGACCGGTTGCCCGGTTCCCAACGGACGCGTCTTCTCCAATCCAGGTCCCTGCTGTCATGAACCAGGTCGGAACGCCGCGTCTCTCGACATGGCGCCCCAATTGCAAAAGCCGGGGGCCTATACCCCCGGCTTTCGCAAAGATCCAGCACTTTCTAACGGACCGACGTTCACGGGCGACAGGATTGACGCTCCCCGTCAGGGAGCGCACCCTTCCCTGCCCGTTCTGGCACCCGCGATTAGCGGTGACGCGCCAGGATTTCCGTGGTGTCGAGCTTGATGCCCGGCCCCATGGTCGTCGAGATGGCGATGCCCTGCAGGTACACGCCCTTGGCGGTGGCCGGCTTGAGCTTCATCACCAGGTCCACCAGCGCGTTGAAGTTCGCCTCGAGCTTGTCCGCGGGGAAGGAGGCCTTGCCCATCTTCGCGTGGACGATGCCCGCCTTCTCAGCGCGGAAGTCGACCTTACCGCCCTTGGAGTCGCGGATGGCCTTGGCGACGTCCATGGTCACCGTGCCGACCTTCGGGTTCGGCATGAGGCCACGGGGACCGAGCACCTTACCGAGGCGGCCGACGATGCCCATCATGTCCGGCGTCGCGATGACGGTGTCGAAGTCGAGGAAGCCCTCCTCGATGCGCTTCTGGAGGTCCTCGGCGCCGACGATGTCCGCGCCGGCGTTGGTGGCCTCGGTGGCGCGCTCGCCCTTGGCGAACACGGCCACGCGCACGGTGGCGCCGGTGCCGTGCGGGAGCACCACGGCGCCACGGACCATCTGGTCCGCGTGCTTCGGGTCCACGCCCAGGTTGATGGCGACGTCGACCGTCTGGTCGTACTTGGTCGCGCGGGTATCCACCGTCTTCTTCAGCAGCGCGAAGCCCTCGGCGACGGCGTAGCGCTTGTTGCGGTCCACCAGCTCGTTGGACGCGCGGAACTTCTTTCCATTGGTAGCCATGGCAGGAATCCTTGAGATGTAGGGCGGGCTAACCGACGACGTCGATGCCCATGGAGCGCGCGGTGCCGGCAATGGTGTTCATGCAGGCTTCGAGGGACGCGGCGGTGGTGTCCTGGATCTTCTTGTTGGCGATCTCCTCGAGCTGCTTGCGAGTGATCTGCCCCACCTTCTCCTTGCCCGGCTTCTTCGCGCCCGAACCCTTCTTCTTCTCCGTGTGGAGACCCGCGGCCTTCTTGATGAGGATGGCGGCGGGAGGGGTCTTCAGGATGAAGGTGAAGGAGCGGTCCTGATACACGGTGATGATCACCGGGATGATCAGACCCTCCTTGGCCTCCGCCTGCGTCTTGGCGTTGAACTGCTTGCAGAACTCCATGATGTTCACGCCCTGCTGACCGAGCGCGGGACCAATCGGCGGGGCGGGGTTCGCCTTGCCGGCGGGAATCTGCAACTTGACCTGACCTGTGACCTTCTTCATCGGCGGACTGCTGCCTTTCGAGAGGGTGGTTCCAACGGGCCGCCAGACGGGGCGACCCTCCCACCCGTTGATCCGCGCCCGTTACCCGGGCGCGGAAGACTTGTGAAACTAGCCGGTGGTCTTCTCCACCTGCATGAAGTCGAGTTCCACGGGGGTCGCACGGCCGAAGATGCTGACGAGCACGCGCACGCGGCCCTTCTCCGGGTTGACCTCTTCCACGGTGCCATTGAAGTTGGCGAACGGACCGTCGATGACGCGCACCGTATCGCTGGTCTCGAACTGGACCTTGGGCTTGGCCTTGTGAGCGCCCTCGGTGACCTGCGCGGTGAGACGCTCGACCTCGCGGTCCGACATGGGCCGGGGCTGCTCGTTCTGGCCGACGCCCGGGAACCCCGTCACCTTGGAGGTGTTCTTCACCAGGTGGACGGTGGTGTCGCTGAGCTCCATCTGGACGAAGATGTAGCCCGGAAACAGCTTGCGGCGGGTGGTCTTCTTCTCGCCGTTCACCATCTCCACGACCTGCTCCATGGGGATGAGGATCTCACCAATCAGATCCTGGTCCTGCAGGCCCTTGAGGCGTACCTGCTCTTCCAGGTTCTTCTTCGCCTGGTTCTCGTAGTTCGAGTAGGTCTGGACCGTGAACCATTTCTTCGCCATTACAGCTTCCCCCACAGGGCAGGCAGCCACTCCACCATCAAGTTGTAGGCGACGGTGTCGATGCAGAAGAGCAGAACGGCCGCCACCAGCGAGGCGACGACCACGGCCATGGTCGACGCGCGAGTCTCCGACCAGGTAGGCCAGGTGACCTTCATCAACTCGGACGCCACGTCGATGGAGAGGGTGTGCGTGCGAGGGTGGAAGTAGGCCGCCAGCACCAGGGCGAGGGCGACCACGTAGCCCACCAGCGTCGACACACGCCAGCCGAGGCCTTCGAAGAGCTCCACGTCGCTCCAGCCGAACCGGCTCCAGAGCAACCCGAAGACGTGCTCCAGGAAGAGGGCCAGGACGATGCCGGTGACGAGATAGAAGATGACCACGAGCCGCTTGGGGTCGATGCCCGAGCGGTTAGCCTGCTGGCTGGCCTCAGATGCCGTCGCCATGGTGCCTCACGAGGGAGTGCGGAAGCGGGACTGCGAAAAGGCAGGGACCCCCGGCACCGCTCGGTACCGGGGGTCCCTGTACTGAAGCTGGCAGGCCAGGAGGGATTCGAACCCCCAACACGCGGATTTGGAGACCGCTGCTCTACCGTTGGAGCTACTGGCCTAAACCTTCATGGAAACCGACGACCTAGACCTTGCCTTCCTTGTGGTCCGTGTGCTTGCGGCAGCGAGGGCAAAACTTGCTCAGCTCAAGCTTGTCCTGGCTCTTCCGCTTGTTCTTCGTGGTCGTGTAGTTCCGCTCTTTGCACGTGGTGCACTCGAGCGAGATGATGGAGCGATTACCCTTAGGCATGGTTCATTTCACCAGATGCGAGAAGGGAAGGCTACAAAAGCAGCCCTCCCCTCCGCAACTCAGTGCCCGTGAAAGCCGGTCGGCGGGAAGCCGACTAGGCGATGATCTCCGCAACGACGCCGGCGCCCACCGTACGGCCACCCTCGCGAACGGCGAACCGGAGCTCCTTCTCCATCGCGACCGGGGTGATGAGCTCCACCTCGATGGCGATGTTGTCGCCCGGCATGACCATCTCGACGTTGTCCGGCAGCTTCACCGTGCCCGTCACGTCCGTGGTGC